>CAZWZZ010000206.1:0-8849 GCA_964638395.1 uncultured Caldilineaceae bacterium | reverse complement strand
CCGAAAACGCGGCGGCGCGGGGAGAGTATGCCGAGGCGGAGCGGCTGCTGACCGAGGTCATCCGGGCCGAGCCGGAGGGCTTGCTGGGCCTGAGCGCCCAACAGATGTTGGCCGAACTGCTGGCCGAGCGGGAGCGCAGCGTGGCCTACAACGATGTCAAACGGCTGTTGAAAGGCGCAAAGCGGGCCGCCCGCTTTGCCTGGCGTGCGTTCAGGGAGCAGTATCCCGACTATGACCCGGATGGAGTGGCGGAGCAGTTTGCGAAGGCTGCGCCAAAACGTACTGCGGATCACCCTGCTGAGGCAACCGGCGATTCTACCCCCTCCCAACCTCCCCCCTTCGACAAGCTCAGGACGCAGCCTGCTAGGGGGAGGAGTCAACGCCTCTCCGGTGGGAAAGAACGAGAGAGTCAGCTCCTCCCCCCCGGTGGGAAGGAACGAGAGAGTCAGCCCCTCCCCCCCGGTGGGGGGGAACGAGGGGGGGCGAGGTCTTCACGCGCCGAGGACCTCCTGACCCCACCCTTCGCCTGGGTGAAAATTCCGGCGGGCGAGGTGACGATTAAAGAAAAAGTTCACCAGGTCGCCCCCTTCGCCATCGCCAAATACCCGCTGACTAACGCCCAATTTGCGCCGTTTATCGAGTCGGGCGGGTACAAAGAGAAAAAGTGGTGGACAGAGGCCGGCTGGGAACATCGCCAAAAAGAGAAGTGGACGGAGCCACGTTACTGGAGCGATAAAAAATGGAACGGCACAGAACAGCCGGTGGTCGGCGTCTCCTGGTATGAGGCCGTGGCCTACTGTCTGTGGTTGAGCGACAAAACGGGGCAAAAAATTATGCTGCCGACCGAAGATCAGTGGCAATATGCCGCTCAAGGAGATAAGGGCTGGGAATACCCGTGGGGCAACGAGTGGGATTGCCAGAAATGTAACAATTCGGTCAAGCCGTGCGATAACAGCTCGACAACCCCGGTAACTGCCTACGAAGGCAAAGGAGATAGCCCGTTTGGGGTGGTGGATCTGGCCGGGAATGTGTTGGAGTGGTGTTTGACGGAATATGAAAGCGGTAGTAATTCGTTATACGGAACAAATGTTCGCGTGCTGCGCGGCGGGTCGTGGGACGGTGCACTTACTGACTTCTTCCGCGTTTCCTACCGCAACAGGATCAATCCACTCAACTGGGGCAGCTTCAGGGGTTTTCGCCTGGCCCTCTCTTCATAGTTCTGTTATGCTGGTTTCTGAAATACTGAAATTCTGACGGCGAGCGAAGCGAGCTTCTGCTGTACCCGCGAAGCGGGTCGAATTTTTTAAAATTGGGGGATATTATCAAGAGCTATAAGCAGCTATATTCTCACATCATCGACTTCAATAATCTGTACGCGGCCTGGCGTAAGGCCCGCAAAAATAAGCGATATAAAATTTCGACGGCCCGCTTTGAGCAAAATTTGGATGTGGAGTTGCTCTCCTTATACCGCGAGTTGACCGCGCAAGCGTATCAACCGGGTGACTACGCTCATTTTGTCGTTCACGAACCAAAACGGCGTTATGTAGACGACTTTCTGCTATTTAGCGACGACAAAGCGACCTTGCCTCGGCGTGTCAGCCGCCCCCGCTCGCCGCGAAGCAGCCGTTTCCGGGCCGCCATGGAGTCAGGGGAGGTAAGGTGTGGTTTATGATCTATCCCTAATCCCGTCGGGCATGGTTCGCTGAACCGCTTCTCCCGTCGCTACCCTGCCCCCTCAGCGGCCTCATTTTTCTCAGCAACGGCAGAGTTCAGGTCGCCCCCAACAATGCACCGCCGTCTGTTAAAACGGTGACATTGGCATTTACCCTCCGGCTATGCTACAATCAGCCACACTGAGATATTGAGGAGGTACAGGGTATGGACACCCATGTTGTTACTGTGGAGCTACCGGCCAACATTTACGATAAGTTACAAGAATTAGCCAGCGCCGAACAGAGCGAGCCGGTCGCGTTACTCAACCGGTTGATCTCTCTAGCCTACCAACAGCAAAGCTGGCGACAGGAAGTGAGTCGTCTGCGCGAAGAGATCCAGCAGGTGGGGGGTCTCAGCGTAGGCAGCGACAAAGAAGCGGTTATCGAACGGCTGCGCCAGACCCGCCGCGAGATTTTTGACGCTGAATATGCGCATCTGTATTGATAGCAGTACGCTCATCCCCAGCCTTCAGGGCAGTGATCCAGACGCCGTCCGGCTGCTCAACCTCGTCGGGACTGAATTCACGCTGATTATCCCCCGACTCATTGCCCAAGAGGTGACTCGTAATCTGGACACGCCGGAGCAAATCCGTCGCTTTTACCGGCTATTTCAAGCCTATGATTGGGCCTTTATCGTCGATGAACCCGTTCCCCCTCATCTGGTCGAGAAATATACAGCTCTAGGGTTACCTGAAAAAGCAGACGCTTTCATCGGAGCTTTTGCCGAATGGATGGAAATTCCCTATCTCATCTCGAACAACCGCCATTTTTTGCGTGACTTACAGGCTGATGCGTTTCACGTATTAGAGGCTGCCGATTTTTTGTCCCGGTGGGAAACTGACTCGTTGTAAATCATCTGCCTTTAAGCGCTCTTCCAACTGACCGACCTCCCCCTGCTGATGGATGCCCCACAAAGGCAGCGGCTCTCCAACGATGCCCCGTTCCCTCAGCGGCCTCATCCTTCCTCAGCAGCGTCAGCGGGCCCGGTCGGCCCCAGCAAGATCAGCGTAGATAACACTTATTGAGCCAGCCGGGTTCAAAGCGCCCACGTCGAACCCGGCAAAAAAGGAGAAACCCTATGAGCCACCCCAACACCTCAGAAAAACATCAAGCCGTCTGGACCGTCGTGCAGAGGCTGAACCGCGCCGCCGCCGCAGGCGATGTGGCGGCGCTGGAACCGTTGGTCCATCCCGACATCGTGGTCGTGCCGCCCGGCTTTCAAGTTCGGGCAGTCGGGCGAGCAGCCTATCTGAAAAGCGTCGAGGATTTCGCCGCTCGAGGCACGGTGCAGAGCTACGAGGCGCTGGAGCCGGAGATCGACCTGTATGACACCACCGCCGTGGTTGCCTACCGCTACGAGTCGGTCTGGGAGGCGGAGGGTGAACGTCACACCGAGCGGGGTCACGAGCTGTGGGTTTTGGTGCAGCAAGAGGAAGGGTGGGTTTTGGCCTGGCGGACCTTAATTTGAACCAAGCTAAATTTCCGCTTGACTCTGACGTTACGTCATACAGTACACTTCGAAGCAAGGAGGTTCTTGTGACAGCCTACACCGTCAGCGATGTGGCCAAAATGGCCGGGGTCAGCGTCCGGACGCTGCACCATTACGACCATATCGAGCTACTCAAGCCCTCGGCCCGCACCGAGGCGGGCTACCGGCTGTATGACGAGGCGGATCTGCTCCGCTTGCAACAGATTCTCTTTTTCAAGGAGCTTGATGTGCCGCTGCGTGACATTCGCCAGATTCTTGACGAGCCTGGGTTCGATCAAGTCGAGGCGCTCAAAGAACACCGGCGGCGGCTACAACAACGCCGGAACCGGCTGTCCATCCTCCTGCAAACCATCGACAACACCATTTTGAAATTGACGGAGGATCAAACGATGATGACCCATGAAGAACTTTATGAAGGCTTTCCCCCGGAGCAAGCGGCAGCCTACCGGCGCGAAGCTGAGGAACGCTGGGGGGATGAGGTGACGGAGACCGAAGCGCGGCTGCGGCAGATGCCCAGAGCCGAGTGGCAAGCCCTGCAAGCGGAAGGGGAAGCGATCACCCGCGATATCGCCGCCTTGATGGACAAAGCCCCTACCGATCCGGCGGTGCAGGTTCAGATCGCCCGCCACTGCGCGATGATGGAGCAGTTCTACCCCGTCTCCGCCGAGCGGTATCGCGGTCTGGGCCAACTGTACGTCGAAGATGAGCGGTTTCGGGCTTTTTATGACCAGGTTCGGCCCGGTTTGGCCGATTTTATGCAGGCGGCGATGTCGCACTATGCCGAGCAGTCATTAGATAAGTCCTAAAGACGAACCTCATAGTCATCCACCGCTGCGTATAATCAGTAGACCGCCGCATCCTGAGTAAACTGAGGCACGAAGTTGTATCGAAGGGTGCGGCGGTCCATTGATGATTGTCTTTCCTGCCCTACCCAAACACCTTGCCCGCTATCTGGCGGATGGTCTGCCAGCCGGCGCTGGCCTGCTGTTTGGCTCCGTTAACCGTGCCGCTGGCCCGGCTGACGCCGCGAACGACGCCGACTCCGGCCCCGCTCACCCAGTCGCCGGCTTTTCCTGCGCCGGCGGCCACGCCCCGCCCGGCTATTTTCCCGGCGCTGTTGACCGCGCCGGCGGCGGCATCGGCGCTCCGGGCCACCCCCCGCCCGGCCCCGGTCACTACCTGGGCCACGCTGCCGCTGCCGTGGGCGATGCGCTGCCCGGTGCGGCTGGTCACGGCGGCTACTTTGCCGCTGCCGGACAGGACGCCCTGTTCCGCCGTCCGGCCGGCCTGGGCCAACCGCTCCGCCGTGCTGAGCGTGCCGCCGATCACCTTCACGCCGACCGGTGGTCCCCAGCCGGTCGCCCGCCCCACCACGTGCCGCACACTCTGCCAGGTGCGGGTCGCCACGCCGCTCAGGTTGGAGAGTAGCCCCCTGTTTTCGGTCAAGGCTGATCCGCCGATGGGCGTCAGATCGGGACCGATCTGCACCAGCAGTTGGTTGGCCTCGCTGCCGGGTCGAGTGACCATAATCAGCGGGCCGGTCTCGGCGGTGGCAGGATAGGCTTGCTCATACACCGCCGCGATCTCCAACAGCAGCTCGGCCTGGAGTGTGACCGTCCTACAGGGATCGGCCTCGGAGTCGAACAGCAGGGAGACAAAAACGCCCACATCGGGGATGACCGAGACGCTGGAAGTGACCGGCCCCACCCCTTCGGCATCGACACATTTCTGTTTTATCAACACCCCGACCAGGGCCTCGACATCGACCTGGGGATATTTCTCCCGCAGCGTGGCCGCCCGTGCGGTGGCCTCAGCCTGGTCTGTTTCGTTGATGGTCTCGATCAGGCGGGCCGTCAATTCGCTGTTTGTGTGCTGGGTTGAATGTTTCTTTCTATTTATTTCAGACATGGGTGTGATGCTTTCCCTTTTCTAAGAGACTGTTTTAAAAGAGTTCCGGGGTCCACAGATAGACCCAGATTGTCACTGATCGTATCAAATTCTGATAAAAATCTGTGAATATCTGTGTAAATCTGTGGACAACTCTGTAAACTTCCACTTTTAAAACAGCTTCTACAGCTTCTAATGAAGATAGGTCCTTTGGTCGCGCCGCCGGGCAGCCAACCACACGGCCAGACAGCTAAATATTAGCACCGCCGTCACCGATAGCCCCCCCTCCGGGCCAAAGGAGCCGCCGGTGACTACGTCCGGGCCGACCTCCATCAGATTGAAGAGCGTGCCGCCCGGAGCCACCTGGCCGCTGACCTCAAAGCCGAACAGATTGCCCTGCGCCCAGTTCCAGACGGTGTGGATGCTAAACACGCCCCACAAGCCGCCTTCGTACAGGGCATAGAGCGCCGCAAATAGCCCGAACAGAAACAGATTGAGCAGAGCGATATAGGACAGGTTTGGGTTGAGGGCGTGCAAGATCATAAAAATGAGGGAGGAGACGATGATGCCCAGGCTGACGTTGTAGCGAGCGCCGATGGCCGGTAGCAGCCAGCCCCGGGTCAGGGCCTCTTCCGCCGCCCCCTGCACCACCCAGCCGGTCAGCACCAGCAGCACCCCGCCGAGCGCCGCCACGCCCTGTGGCTGGGGGCTGCTCTCCTCGACGGCGATGTAGCCAAACGTGGCCGAAATAGCAATGGCCGTGCCAAACATCAGCAATCCGACCAGCGCCCCCCGGCCATATTTCCAGAGTGCCCCCGGCCACTCCAGGCCCATCGTCCAGAAGGGCCGTTTTTCAAAAAAGGCCAGCCAGGCCCACAGAATCAAAAAAATGGGACCGAAGGCAAAAATCAACAGAATGGCCTGTTCGATGGCGGTGTTGACCAGGCTGCCCAGGGCATCCGGGTTTTCCAGAGAGAGGTTGTCCAGATCATTGCGGGATAGAAAGAGGATAATCAACAATCCGACCAGGCCGCCGGTCAATTGGGCGATCAAAATGAAGACGAAGCCCAAAACGATAGCCAGAGCAATATGGGGCAGGCGCTCGCCGCGTCGGGCCAGTTGGAACAAATGGTTGTCGGCAGAAAACAGGTGGGTCATGCCGCCTGCCTCGTGCCATCCGGCATAACCGCCCCCCGCAGGTCGGCCCCGGCCAGGTCGGCGTCGGTCAAGTCGGCCTCTAACAGATTGGCCTCGACCAGGGTCGCCCCCCGCAGAATCGCCCCGCTGAGATCGGCCCGGCGCAGATTGGCCCGGCCTAAAAAGGCTCCCGGCAGATTGGCCTCTTTCAAATTGGCCCGGGTCAAATCGGCCTGCCCCAGAAAGGCCCCGGCCAGGTTGATTTGGAATAAGGTGGCCTCGATGAGAACCGCCCCGCCCAGGTAGGAGCCGGCCATATTGAGATTGGACAGAGTGGCCCGGGCCAGATTGGCCTGTTTCAGATTGGCCCCGCTCACATTTTTGGCCCCTTGCAGAGTAGCCCCGGCCAGCAGGGTTTCGACCATGACCGCCCCGCCCAGATTGGCCTGGCTCAGGGTGACGCCCTTGAGGTTAGTTTCCAGCAGCCGGGCCAGCCGCAGGTCGGTCCCGCTCAGATCCGCGCCCAGCAGGGTGGCCTCGAACAGGTCGGCCAGGAGGAGGTTGGCCCCCGTCAGCGTAGCCCGGACCAGACTGGCCTCGTGGAGATTGGTCTGGCTCAGATCGGCCCCGCTCAAATCGGCGGTGTCTAAATTGGCATCCTCAAGCATCGCCCCCCGCAGGTCGGCCTGGGTTAGAATCGCGCCGGTCAGCGTGGCCCCGGCCAGGCGGGCGCGGCGCAAATTGGCCCCGCTCAAATCGGCCCCGGCCAGGTCCACGATGCTCAAATCCCGGTCGCTGAGATCGAAGCCCTGCAAAGTTTGCTGCCCGCCCCGCTCACGCCAGGATTGGGCCGCTTGATACTGGTCATCACGCGAGAGTTTGGTCATCCCCTACCTGCCTAAGACCGCTCTGACCCCTTGCCGGAGCCGGTTCAGGTCATAGCCACGGGGATCGGTTTTGCGGCCCGGCGGCAGGGCGATGTCAAAATGGCCCATAATATCGTCGGTAGCGATGTCGTAGGTGTGGCACAGATAGGCGCTGAGGGCAACGTTAGCCTGATGTTGGGCTTCGGGATAGGGGTCTTGGCCGTTGTTGAGATTGACCAACTCGATGCCCAGACAGAAATCGTTGCAGGAGGAGCGTCCTTTCCAGGCGCTCACCCCGGCGTGCCAGGCCCGGTCTTGGTCACGCACGTGTTGGACGATGGTCCCATCTTTGCCGATGGTATAGTGAGCGCTGACCCTGGCGTTGGGGTTGTTGAACCAACTGATGACGCCCTGGAGGCTGCTATTGGCCGTGGCGTGGATAGTCAGGGCGGTGATGTCGTTGGGGTTGGGGCGACGGTTGAAATTGGGCGAGCCGACCCAGCGGACGGGCGGTTTGGCCGGTACGCCACTGGTCGAAGGCGGCGTTGGTGTTGGCGTCGGGGGGGGAGCCGGTGGCTGAGGCGCTGGCCCGGCCAGGGGGGGAATGATGAGAACCTGCCCCACCCAAATACGGCCCGGATTGGTGATGTTGTTGGCTTTTTGAATGAGCGGGTATTTGTGGGCATCGTTGTACATCGCCCTGGCGATGCGGCTCAGCGAGTCGCCCCGTTTGACGGTGTAGGTCGTCGGCGCACCGCTGCCCGCCCCGGCGGCGTATTCGTCCAGAAATTTGGCCACAACCTGGCCGAGCGTTTCTCCTTCTCTGGCCGCCCGGTTAACGGCGGTTTGAAACGTGGCCGAGTCAAGATTGACCTGAATGGTGTGTAATGGCACGATGGGTTGGCTCCTTACAGGATATACAAGATACGGCCACAACCACTACAATAGACCAACCCGCTCCCGGATTGGGCCTGGCGTACCTTGTTATTGGAGGCGATCATCCCGCAGCTCTGGCAAACGCTATCCTTCACGGAAGTGACGGCGACTCCGGCCCGTTTGCGCCGGGTATCCTCGTAATCGCCCAAAGCGTCGGCGTCGATGGCGGCGGTTACGGTCGGCCGCTGCTGTTGGAGTTCCTCGATCTTGGCTTCGAGAGCCGCTTTTTTGGCCACCAATGCCTTTTGATCCTCCCGCCACTCGGCCTCGACTCTGCTCAGAATCTCTTCCATATCGGCCAAATGCAGTTCAGCCTCTTCCGCTTCGACCATCGCTTCCAGCAGCACTTCCTCACGAGTGGCCTGCCACTTCTTGAGGGAGGTCACTTCATCCTGCAAGTTGGCCGCTTCTTTGGCGCTCATACCTTTGCCGCTGTAGAGCAGCTTTTCCTGGTTGGCGATTTTATCGGTCAGGCTCTTGACCTCCAACTCCAAATCTTTGAGGCTGGTCTGCGCCTGGCGCATCCGCTGTGTGGCCGTTTCGACAGCCTGCCTGGCCTGTTTGAGCGAGTCACTTTCGCCCAGCGCCGCCTCGACGGTGGTCAATTCCTGGCGGGCGGCATCGATTTGGCTATCTAAGGTCTGTAGCTGGTAGAGTAAATGGGTGTGGCTCACGAGATGATCCTTGATAGAGTGATTAAAAAGAGACGCAGGGCCATTATAGCACTATTATGGAAAGCGGTAAAGGGATTGTTGGTGAAATGACCTCGACCGAGAAACTTTTAGCCGGGCCGCGTGTTGATAAAGCTGACGGTCACTTGAA
>CAZWZZ010000205.1:0-8904 GCA_964638395.1 uncultured Caldilineaceae bacterium | reverse complement strand
CCAATGCGGGAGCGGGCATAAGGATGCCCTCACCACAAAAAATCTCAGAGAGCCTGTGAAAAAAGGAGCGCACAGAAACGCAGGGATATTATGTATGAAAGGAACAACATGTCTAACCAAGAATCAATGAGCCAAAATCAGGCCATCAAACAGGTCATAAATCAACTACAGGATCCCATCTCGATTGATGAATTTGTAGCGCGGGTGCTGAAATTATGGCCCTCGAAGGCTAAAAATCCGGGGGCGACGATTCGCAAAACGCTAAAGTGGGAAGCCATAGGCAAAAGTCTCATCTATATGGATAAAAAGACCATTGCGCCCATCTCTTCAGCGTTGCAAGGTGTCACCTTCCGTATCCTCTTGTCTCGCCAAGAGGCACAACAGGGAATATTGCAGGTTTATCCCGCCTTTACCCATTTCCTGACCGGTGACGATGCAGCCGCCCAGGTAGAGTTATTCGATGCCAGCGGCCAAGTGATTCCGACCCCGATCATCCCATTGGAAAAAACGTCAGACAGCATTTTTGGGCGTAGCACTTATGAGGTCGATGCTTTCGATTTGAATCAATGGTTCCGGCAGCGAGGCGTCAAGCGGAATGATAGTTTGTTAATCACGGTTTTGGATTGGCAGAAACGACAATTTCGTTTGGCTCATGAACCGGCCAAAGTATACAAAAAACGTCGCCGAGAGATTCAAGAACGGAATCAACAGTTGGCCGACATCCTGTTTGATATGTTAGAAAATGCTCGCGATGAAGACGTTCGGGGCAGTGAAGCCATCCTGACGGCCTATGCTCGTCTGCCTGATCCAACCGGCTATCCAGGCGATCACTGGCTGAACGTGATTGATAAAGATGACCGGATACAGTGGGATGGCTATAAGATCACTTATCCCGACAAAATGTCTCCGTTCGACCGAATGTTCCGCGACCAAGAAGAACCCCTGGTCGAGGAGGCGGCTTATACCGCAACGGAAGGGGAACAGGTTTACCGCTTCAAAGCCTATTTGAAGCATCGTAAGGGATTGTGGCGGCGCATCGACATTCAGGGTAAACAAACATTGGGTGAGCTTGATCGTCTCTTGCGGAACGCTTTTGAACATGATTGGGATCATATGAGCGGCTTCTGGAAATTGGTACGGCGGGGTCAGAGCCGTCGCTTCCGAGAGGTTGATTTGGGAGACCTCAATCCTTTTGGCGAGGGATCGGCGGCTGAGGTAGCGATTGCCGGATTAGAGTTAGAGATTGGCCAGGAGCTAAAGTATGTCTACGATTTTGGTGATTGGATCGAACATCGGCTCACGCTGGAAGCGATCAACGAGCCTGAGACGGATATTAAGTACCCTTACCTCGTCGAGCAAAACAAGCCGCGCTACCGTTACTGCCGTCACTGCAAAAGCAAGGGGCGTAAACAAGTAGCCACCTGGATTTGTATTGAGTGTTCTAATCAAGAGCAAACGGAAGTCCTCGCTTGTGAAACGTGCATTAGCGAATATCACGAAGATCACCACGCGGATGAAGTATTGTATTAGCCGCTTCGCTTTGTAACCGACCTGTAACCCAAGTATGGCAAAATAGTTAGATGGAAAGTGCGAGTCTGTTCGTTAACTATTTTGTGATGAAAGAGGTTGTTTCAATGGAGAACTTTCGACTTTGGGAACAGTACACAGCGAAAATGATGCAAGCTACGCTGGCGCAAACGCTCAAACAGACGGATGCCCTTCAAAAACAGATGGGTGAGAATATCGAACAGTTCGTACACGTTTGGCAGGAGCCTCCGGCCGTGTCGGAGGCAAAAGAAGCGCAGGAGAAAGAAGAACAAGCCACCAGTCAAAAAGAAACGCCCCCAACCTGCTCCGAACCGGTCTGGACCTATCGCGGGTATCAGCTCCAGCCGGGCAATTTTACCAACGCGATGGTTCATTTCTTCCGGGCCGAAAGCTATCGGGCCGATTTGTGGCGGCGGCGGCTGGATACCACCACCAATTGGGCCGTCATCACCACGGGCGCGACCCTTTCGTTAGCCTGGGATCCCCGCATCGTCATCGTCAGTACCCTGTTAGTCACCCTATTTCTATTCATCGAAGCCCGGCGGTATCGCCACTACGAGTTGTGGAGCTATCGAGTCCGCCTTCTGGAAACCGACTTTTTCGCGGCGATGCTTGTGCCCCCCTTTCGACCCGCTTCGGATTGGGCCGAAAGCATCGCCGAGAATCTCCTGCGTCCCAGATTTCCCATTTCGATGTGGGAAGCCTTTGGCCGACGATTCCGGCGCAACTATATCTGGATTTATCTCATCCTGTGGTTAGCCTGGCTCCTCAACATTTGGTTGCACCCAACCACTGTCACCACCTGGTCTGAATTTGCCCAACGGGCCGCCATTGGTACGATTCCCGCCTGGGCGGTGTTGCTAACCGGTATTTTATTCAATGGGTCGCTTATCTTGACCGGCATATTGACCCAACATCTAAACAAAGCTCCCGGCGAGATTTTCCCTTCGGACGAAGAACTGGCCGAACATTCCCCTCCCGCTCGTTCTGCGACGAAGAATAAGGAGTGGAACATCTGGAATGCCTGGTTCCGGCCCAGTCGGCAACGGGAACAATCGCTGGCTTTTATTATCACCGATTCTCCGCAAGCCATTTCAGAGGCCATCCTGCACAAGATGAGGCGGGGGGTCACAGCCCTCTCAGGCACGGGGATGTATAGCCAACAGAACCACGCCGTGTTGATGTGCGCCTTGACAGAAACCGAGATAGACAGCCTGAAAAATTTAATTAAGGAAAGCGATCCCCGGGCCTTCCTCGTTATGTCGCCCGCGCAGCAGATCCTTGGGGAGGGTTTTTTGCCGTTACAAACGGAACGTCAAGAAACAGCGCCGCCGTCGAATTAAAAACCACGAGGCAAGAGCGTCAGAGAGATCACCAACTCAATTGACAACTTGCTCAAATTATGTTATCTTTGGCCCCTAAACTGGAGTTTTAGGCCGTGAAGCCCTCAATAACCTATTCCCCTCCGAAGAGAAGAATTGGTGGTTGGAGGGCTTCCTTATTTTAATAACACCTTTAAGGAAAGGAGGATAGATCCCAACAGATTTGTCTTGTAGCCTTGAGCAAATTCAAATCCGTTCAATTCAAAATCTTACAATTTTGCCAGGAGAAGAGTAGACATGAAGAAGCATTTTAAATTTATCAGTTTGATTACATTGGTAGCCTTTGTGTTGGCCTTGGTTCCCACGCATGTGTCAGCCCAGGAAGAAGAAATCGTCTGCGAGTCGGATGTGGTCGTTCAGGCCGACGATTGGCTGTCAAAAATTGCCGATAAGTTCTACGGTGATGTTCTGGCCTATACCGCTATTGCCGAGGCCACCAACTCTATCGCCGAAAGTGATGACAGCTACGCCACGATTGAAGATGTCAACATCATCGAGCCGGGCTGGAAGTTGTGTATTCCCAGTTCCGAATATGCACTGAACATTTTAGGTTTAGATACCTCAGCCGTGGACGAAGCCTCGGCTGAAACGACAACGGACGCGGGCCAACTGCCGGAAATTGAAGAAGGTGCGTTTAATGTGGCCTTTGTCTACGTCGGCCCGATTGGGGACGGCGGCTGGACCTATGCCCACAACGAGGGCCGCAAATATCTTGAGGATACCTTCGGCGACGAGATCCACACCGCCTATCTGGAAAGCGTGCCCGAAGGGGCCGATGCCGAGCGCGTTATCCGTAATCTGGCCCGCGAAGGCTTCGATCTGATTTTCACCACATCCTTCGGCTATATGGACCCCACCGCGGTGGTGGCGGAAGAGTTTCCCGACGCAGCCTTTGTCCACATTTCTGGCCAAAAGAAAAATGAGACCAACTTCGGCAACGTCTTCGGCGCGATGGAAGAGATGAAATATCTGTCCGGAATGATTGCCGGGGCCAAAGCTGCTGAAGATGGCTCCAACCGGGTCGGCATCATCGCCCCCTTCCCCATCGCCGAGGTCATTCGCCTCTCGAACGCCACGGCGCTGGGCATGGGCCGCACCTGCCCCGACTGTGTCATGGACATCCGTTGGATTTTCACCTGGTTCGATCCGGTCAAAGAGCGTGAAGCCGCCGAGTCGATGCTCGATGCCGGGGCGACCGTCATTATCACCGGCGCGGATACACCCGGCCCCGTTCAGGCCGCCGCCGACCGGGACCTGACCGGAATCGCTTACGACTCAGAGAACGCCTGCTTCGGTCTGGAGTCGAGTTGTCTGACCGTGCCCTACTGGAACTGGGGGCCGGTTTATGCCGACATCGTCAGCGGGGTGCAGGATGGAACCTGGACGCCGGAAGATTTCTACGGCTCCACGGCTGATGGGATGTTAGGGCTGTATGGCTTTATGGAAGGGCAAGAGCCATATCCCAGCGTGCCCGAATCGGTCATTCCCGAAGTAGAGGAAGTGCTGGGGCAAATGCAAGCGGGAGAATTTACTCGCTTTGATATCTTCACCGGGCCTATCAACGATAACCAGGGCAATGTCGTCATTCCTGAAGGTACCACGCTCACCCAATCCGACCTGGAGGGGTTGGCGGAAGGGTATATGTCTGCCTTTGGTATCGAAGGCCGGGAAGCCTGCACCATCTGCATGGATTACCTGGTCGAAGGTTTCGACCCGGCAGCAGAAATTCCACCGCTGGAATAAAATCATAAGCCTGTATAGAGGGTTGTAACAATTGGGCGCGGGAATATGACCCGCGCCCAATTTAGTAGTACTTCCCCATCTGCCAATGAAAGAAACTTTAACGACCCTGTACGATTACAACTACTGGGCCAATCAACGTATCTTGCAGAGCGTGGCCGCTGTTAACCCTGCCCAATTTACAATGCCCACGCCCGCGTTTGCTCAAGCCAGTTTACGCACCATCCTCGTCCATATTGTGACGGGCGAATGGGTTTGGCGCTCCCGCTGTCAAGAACAGGTTTCCCCGACCACGATGCTCGACGAAGCAGATTTTCCTGACCTGGCCTCGCTGGTTGAGCGGTATCAGATAGAAGAACAGAAAATGCGGGGCTATCTGGCCTCGCTGACCGACAATGATTTGGGGCAAACGATCCATTACCAAACAATCTCCGGTAAGTCGATGGCCCACAAACTGGCCTATCTTTTGCACCACGTGGTGCTACACGGCATGCAGCATCGGGCCGAAGTCGCTACCATTCTGACCGATCTGGGCCATTCGCCGGGTGATATAGATTTTATTATGTATTTGCGACAGCAGTAATAAAGGCATTGTCTTGGAATAACGCCGACTTTTGATTAGAGATTGAGAGATTGGGAGATTGTGCTTAATCTCCCAATCTCTTAATCCCCTAATCCCCAGCCATACGGAGTTATCTACAGACAAGCCTGAAAATCTCATTCTGAGAGGGTTTACACGTGAGCGACACACCTTATGCCTTTGAAATGCAGGGAATCACCAAACGATTTCCGGGCGTTCTGGCTAATGACAACGTTGATTTTGCCGTGCGCGAAGGAGAAATCCACGCCCTGCTCGGCGAAAACGGGGCCGGTAAAAGCACCTTGATGAATATGCTCAACGGTCTCTACCGTCCCGATGAGGGCCAGATTCTCATCGGGGGCCAGCCGGTCGATTTCAGCTCTCCCCGCGAGGCCATCAATCGCGGCATCGGTATGGTTCACCAACATTTTATGCTCGTGCCGACCCAAACCGTGGCCGAAAATATGATTTTGGGCCAACGCCTCCCCCGCTTTTACATCAACTATCGTAAAATCGAAGCTGAGGTAGCCGACCTCTCCCAAAAGTTCAACCTGGCCGTGGACCCCCGCGCTAAAATCTGGCAACTCTCTGTGGGGGAGCAGCAGCGGGTCGAAATCCTGAAAATGCTCTACCAGGGGGCCAAAATCCTGATTATGGATGAGCCGACTGCCGTGCTGACTCCGCAGGAAGTGACCGATTTATTCGAGACACTGCGGGGAATGACGGCCACCGGCCACACCATCGTCTTCATTAGCCACAAATTGGATGAGGTGGTCGAAATCGCCGACCGGGTGACGGTTTTGCAGCGGGGCAAGGTCGCGGCGACCGTCGAGGGCCGAGGCACGACCAAGGCTGAGTTGGCCCGGCTGATGGTCGGACGGGAGGTGCTGTTCCGCATCGACAAAACAGCAGCTAACCCCAAAGATGATGTCTTGGTGGTGGAAAATCTCTCCTGCGAGAATGACCGGGGGCTGCCCGCGCTGCGGAATTTATCGCTGACTGTCAGGGCCGGGGAGGTAGTCGGCATCGCCGGGGTCGCAGGCAACGGTCAAACGGAACTGGCCGAAGTCATCACCGGCCTGCGCCCGGCGACCGGCGGCAGCGTCACGGTTCAGGGTCGGGAGGTCACCAATCGTCCGGCAACGACGACCATCGACCAGGGGTTAGCCTACATCCCCGCCGACCGGACCGGCGTCGGCTCGGCCCCGAACTTAGATTTAACCGACAACCTCATCTTGAAAGCCTATCGTCGGCCCCCCATCGGCCAGGGTTGGCGCGTCGATTTGAGACTGGCCCACGAGCAGGCTGAAGAATTGGTCGAGAAGTTCAACGTCAAAACGCCCAACGTCGAAACGCCGGCCCGCCAGCTTTCGGGTGGTAACTTGCAGAAGCTCATTTTGGCCCGCGAAATCTCTCGCCAGCCGAAGGTCATCATCGCCGTCTATCCGGTGCGCGGCCTGGATGTGGGAGCCATCGAGTCAGTTCACCAACTGCTGATCGACGAGCGGGACCGGGGGGCGGGTATCCTGCTCGTCTCCGAGGATTTGGATGAACTGCTGTCCCTGTCTGACCGTATCACTGTTGTCTACGAGGGGCAGATTGTGGGGGAAGTGCCGCCGGAGGATGCATACATCGAGAAAATTGGTCTGATGATGGCCGGTACGAAGGTGGAGGTGGCCCATGCTAAAAATTGAGCCTCGGTTAGAAGTGCCCCGTTGGATGCCGACGGTCAGTGTCATCGCGGCCATTATCCTGGCCCTCCTCATTGGGGCCATCCCCTTGGCCTACGCCGGGCTTGACCCCCTGCAAGCCTACCAACGGATGATCGAGTCGGGCTTTTCATTAACCCCCTTCGTCATCTCCGATACGCTGGTCAAAGCGACGCCCCTCATTTTGGCCGGACTGGGCGTGGCCATCGCCTTTCGGATGCGCCTATGGAATATCGGGGCCGAGGGGCAGCTTTTCATCGGGGCCTGGGCCACGGCAGGGGTGGCCCTCTTTTGGCTGCCACCGGAAACGCCGAAGCCGCTGATGCTGGCAGCGATGACTGTGGCCGGTATCGTGGCCGGAGGGCTGTGGGGCTTCATCCCCGGCTTTTTGAAAGCCAAACTGGGCGTCAACGAGATCATCTCCTCGCTGATGCTGACTTACGTCGCTTTCGAGTTCAACAACTACTTTGTGTATGGACCCTGGGCGGCGGGCGGTTTTGGTCTGACGGCTCCATTCCCCCGCACGGCCTGGTATCCACGTCTGACCGATTATGGGGATGCGTTCCCTATTTTGCGAGGCATGACGGCCCATATGGGCATCATTTATGGAATTATTGCAGCGGTGGCCCTATTTGTGGTCTTCAAATATAGCAAATGGGGGTATGAGCTAAAAGTCATCGGCGACAACCCCGAAGCGGCCCGCTATGCCGGGATGAACCTGTCTCGCAACATCATCTTGACGATGGTTGTCTCCGGGGCGCTGGCCGGCCTGGCCGGGTCAGCCGAGGTGGGCGGCGTCGTCCATCGCCTGCAAGAGAACTTCTCGCCGGGCTATGGCTTTACGGCGATCATCGTGGCTTGGCTGGCCCGCCTCAATCCGTTGGCGATTATCGTCGTTGGTTATCTATTCGGCGGGCTGCTCGTCGGCGGCGATGCCATTCAACCGGCCGGTATTCCCCTGATGATTCAGGGCATTATGCTCTTCTGCGTGATTAGCGCCGATACCTTGACGCGCTATCGCATTCGTTTCGTTCCATCCCAATCTACGGCGACCAGTGCCACAACCGAGGTGTAGCGTGGAACTTGCTTTTATAATCAACATTATTGGAGCCGGTTTGCGAACCGGAACTCCCTTGCTATTTGCTACGCTTGGCGAACTGATTACCGAGCGGGCCGGTGTCTTAAACCTCGGTGTGGAGGGGATGATGCTCGTCGGGGCACTGACGGGTTTCGCCGTGGCTTACGGCACCGGCAATCCCTGGCTGGGGGTATTGATGGCTATGCTGGCCGGCGGTGGGCTTAGCCTGTTGCACGGCCTGGTGGCCATTACCCTGCGAGGCGACCAGGTCGTGAGCGGCCTGGCTTTGACGTTCGTTGGGCGCGGTCTGACCTCAGTCTTAGGGGTGGCCTACGTCCAAGTCCGGGATGTGCCGCGCTTGCCTACCTTTCCCCTGCTATTTATGTATGATATTCCTATCATCGGCCCCACGATTTTATGGCCCCTTTTCGGGGAGCAGAATATCGTCTTTTTCATCGGCCTGCTGCTCGTGCCCGCCGTCTGGTTCTGGATCGAGCGCACCCGGCCCGGTCTGCAACTACGGGCCGTCGGCGAAAAACCGGCAGCGGCGGACGCGGTGGGGATTAACGTTGCTTTTCAGCGATATTTGTACGTCTTTGTGGGGGGGATGTTCGCCGGATTGGCCGGGGCGTCGCTATCATTGGCGATTACGCCGTTGTGGATTGATGATATGACCGCCGGACAGGGCTGGATTGCGGTCGGGTTGGTCATCTTTGCCGGTTGGAATCCGTGGCGAGCGATGTTGGGAGCCTATATCTTCGGGGCGTTGCGCCGGCTGCCGCTCGATTTGCAGGCCATTTCCTGGCTACCCTTTGCCAGTAACCCTATTTTGGGCGTCTGGCTAAATATGATTCCTTACCTCTTCAC
>CAZWZZ010000204.1:7252-8932 GCA_964638395.1 uncultured Caldilineaceae bacterium | reverse complement strand
CCGTAACCAAGCCGATGAGAAGCAATAGAAATAATTTAGCCATTAACTTTGTCATCAGTTATTCCTCCCTATCATTTCCTTTTTATTTATTTTTTCGAGCGTAAAGGGCCATCCCCCCGGCCACTACCATCAGCCCTAAAATGGACAGAGCTAACAGCGTCGTGTTGGGACCGGTGGCGAGCGAGGCCGTGCCGGTCACCGGCAAAGCGCCCGGATTGTCGCTATTTTCTTCACCGGCATCGGTTTCCGGCCCGGTGGCAGCCGGTTCATCAGCCGGAGTTTCCTCCTCTTCACCCTCTTCGACCTCTTCGACCGTTTCTTCCTCGTCAATCGCTTCTGCCTCTTCACGCTCCTCAGCCGGGGCCTCGAGCGGCTCGGCGGATAACGCTGCGGCTGAGTCGGGCAGCAGCACGGTGTCGATGGCGTGGATGACGCCGTTCGCGCCTTCGATGTCGGCGATGATGACCTGGGCGGTATCGTTGAGCAATACCACATTTTCATCGAGCGTAATGCCAACCAATTCACCGGCCACGGTCTCCGTGCTTTCAAGGGTGGCTACGTCGGTGGCCGTGACTTTGTCAGCCACGACGTGGTAGAGCAGCACAGTTTCGAGGGCTTCGGGGTCGGCCAGCAACCCGTCCAGCGCGCCCGCCGGCAGGGCCTCGAAAGCCTCATCGGTCGGGGCAAAGATGGTGAACGGCCCTTCCCCGTTGAGCGTCTCCACCAGGTTGGCCGCTTCCAGAGCCGTGACCAGCGTATCGAAGCGGCCATCCTCGGCGGCAATCTCAGCCACGGTTTGGCTCGTCTGCGGCAGCGGTCCGGCAGCCAGGCTGGATGCGGCGCTAAGTATCAGCAGCAGCGGCAGTAGGCGTAACAAAAGGGACAATTTTCGGCTTTTTTTCATCGGTCTCTCCTTGATAAATTTATGTCATGTTCTAATGATAACCTGTTTTGCCGTTTGAAACGAATCTTGGCCCCCAATTTGTAAGAACAAGGCGATTTCAAATTTTCAAATAACGAAATAACCCGACAGATAGAGCGTCTAGCCAAGTCCCTGACTTGGCGGGTTGCCGAGCCAACAACGCAAGTTACGGACTTGCTGTGAGCGAGATAACTGCTGGAGGATTTTCGCCGCGATATAGTAGAAAAAAAAGTGTGTGGGTTTGCCCCCCACACACCTTTTTTTGTTTCAGAGTATCAATGGTTACTCAGTCGTTTTCTCATCAATGGTTTCTTCGGTTGTGGTCTCCTTGTCTAGGGTCTGATTAACAACTGCGTAACTCATCAGGTCTTTACAACCTAAAAGGTCGAGGCATCCGTCAGGCCCGGTTTATGGGTAAAGCTGGGAGGGAGTGTAAACCGCTCCATCGCCTCGCACGCCAAAGCCCCAGGTTTGATCCGCGCCCACCTCGACTTCGCCATTGGCTGCGCCGCCGGGGATGCTCAGGGTGTAGGTATATTTACCGGGGTCGAGGTCGATAAAGATGCCATCGTCCGGGGTGCCGGTCGGAATTCTGTAGGCCTGACCGTTAATGTCAATACCAATCTCCTCGGCATACTCGTTGAAAACGTACACTTTGGACCGGCCCGGCTCTGGAATGAAGGCTTCGTTGACCGTCGATTCACCTTCGGTCGTTTCGCCTTCGGTCGCTTCGCCTTCGGTCGCTTCGCCTTCCATCG
>CAZWZZ010000204.1:3190-7152 GCA_964638395.1 uncultured Caldilineaceae bacterium | reverse complement strand
CTTCGCCTTCGGTCGCTTCGCCTTCGGTCGCTTCGCCTTCGGTCGCTTCGCCTTCGGTCGCTTCGCCTTCCATCGCTTCACCTTCCATCGCTTCGCCTTCGGTCGCTTCGCCTTCGGTTCCAGCCGGGACGCAGATAATTTGACCGATTTCGATGATGTCCGGGTTGTCGATGACCGTGTAGCGGTCACTTTCGGCAGCGGCGGCGTTGGTGGCGTCAACCAGAGTCGGGTAGGCCAAGATGTCGCCCAGGAACCGCTCGGAAATCCGGCTCAGCCAATCGTCGGCCTGGACGGTGTAATCTTCACAACTGGCGACACTTTCGCCGGTTGCTTCGGCCATTTCACCCTCTTCCATCGCGGCGCTGTCGTCACTCGGCGGCAGCAGCACGGAGTCGATGACGTGGATGACGCCATTCGTGGCTTCGATGTCGGTGATGACAACGTTGGCCTCGTTGACCATGACGCTTTCGCCGTCAACGGTGATGTCAACCGGCGCGCCCAAGACGGTATCAGCCGTGTCGAGCGTGACCACATCGGCGGCCATAACGCTACCGGGCACGACGTGGTAAAGCAGTACGTCGGTCAGAGCGGCGGTGTCGGCCAGCAACTCATCCAGCGTGCCTTCGGGCAAAGCGGCAAAGGCTTCATCAGTCGGGGCGAAGACAGTGAAAGGACCTTCGCCCTTGAGGGTATCAATCAGACCGGCAGCTTCCAGAGCCGTGGCCAGAGTGGTGAAGCGGCCATCAGCGACGGCAGTATCGACGATGTCCAAGCCTTCCTGCATCGCCGCATCTTCTTCCGTCATCTCGCCCTCTTCCATCGCCGCGCTGTCGTCACTCGGCGGGAGCAGAACGGTGTCGATGACGTGGATGATGCCGTTGGAGGCAGGCACGTCAGCGGCTGTAACGGTCGCATCATTGACCATCACCGTATCGCCATCAACGGTAATGGTGACGGGCATCCCGGCCACCGTATCGGCGGAGTCGAGATTGACCACGTCGGCGGCAGGCACTTCGCCCGCAACAACGTGGTAAAGCAGCACTTCGGTCAGAGCGTCCGTATCGGCCAGCAGCTCATCCAGCGCCCCTTCGGGCAGGGCGTCAAAGGCTTCATCGGTCGGGGCAAAGACGGTGAAGGGGCCTTCCCCTTGCAACGTTTCGACCAGACCGGCGGCTTCGAGAGCGGCGGCTAACGTGGTGAAGCGACCATCTTCAACCGCAACGGTAACGATGTCCTGCTCATCTTGCAAAACCGGCGCAGCAAAGGCCGATGTGGTGAGCGTCACCATCAGGGTGACAATAGCTACTACAGTGGTGAATATTGACAATTTTTTGGGCATTTCTTTAATCTTCCTCCTTCGGAATGGTTGTATTAGTACTACTATGCTATAAGCGTTGGGACTTTTTACCTACGCTTACCCAAAAACATAATAATATTAGTCTCGGTTGATTAATGCGATATTAAATTGTCCAGGTTGTGTACAGGATTAATTGGATCGCTTAATCAACCGCTACGTTCGTCAAATAGAGAAAATCATCGGGGCTGCCGTCGGCACGGGATAAGCGTTGGCCGTCGGCGGCCCGGTAGAGGCTAACCACCAGGGGATAAGACCCGGGGGGCACATCCTCCGGCAAGCGCAAGCCGTAGCCCTGCTGTACCGTCTGGCCCGGCAGTATAGGGGATTGGTCGATATTCTGCAAATCAAGCAGGCGGCGGTCATTCTGGGCGATGTTGCGGCTGCCGTCGGGATGAAGGAGTTGGACCGAGGCCATCAGGCTACCGCTACTCAGGGCTTGAGCCGCCAGTTCCGACGCCTCATCTGCTTGCCAGGTCAGGCGCAGTTTGACCACCCGCTCCTCCGCCGGAACGGTCGGGGTGAGCAGGCTGAAATCGAGCAGGGTCAGCCCACCCTGAAAAGGGACATCGAGCGGCATCGCCGCCGGGGTCGAGGTATCGGCCACGGCGTAGAGGGTCAACTTGCCGCTCTGCTCGAACCAGTGGGCCTCCAGGGGGAAGGCGGCTTTGTTGAAATAGGCCGCCGTCTCGCTGAGGGGGCTGTCGTGACTGAGCCAGCGTTCAAAGAGCCAGACCCGCTCGGCCTCGGCCAGGGTGGTGTGCCACATCTGCGCCCGCTCGGCCGGTTTGACGGCCCGGGGCGGGCTTTCGATCCAGGCGGCGGTGGGCAGCGGTTGGCTGAGGTAGGCCAGCAGCCGGGTGGAGACCTCCTGGACATCGCCAAAGGGGGGCATCGGCACGAGCAGCGTATCCTCCGGTTGGGCGGCGAGGCTCAACGTTTTGAGCAGGGGCATATCAGCCTGGGCCTGCGCATCGGCCAGGGCCAGGCGGGCCGTGCCCAGCATCATCTCGTAGACCAGCATTAGCGGCAGGAGGGCCAGTAAAGCGTAAAACGTAAAACGTGAAACGTGATGAGAAGAGAGAGAGGGTTTGGTGAGATGTGTAGCAAAGCGGCCGGTCGATAAACCACGTCGAGGCTGAGAGCCGGGTTGTTTTCGCAAGGCCGATCTTTCGGTGAGGATCGCTCGGAGCAACCCCCCGGCGGCCAGCAGACACAGCACCAGGGCGGGCAACAGCACCGACCAGGCGATGGTCAGACCCTCCGCGCCCGGTCGCAGCCAGATAATATCGAGTCGCCCCTCTTGCAAAATCTGCCAATGGGCCAGCGGTGGAAAGTCGGCCCAGTTGAACACAAAGTTGTCGTTCCGGTTGAGGCGCAAAAAATGCTCGTTGAAATCGACGGCCAGGCCGAGGAAGTTCACAAAGAGACTCAGAGAAACGAGAAACAAGATACCGAGAGAGACAAATGTGAGACGTAAATTACAAATCGTAAATCGTAAATCGTAAATCGTAAATCCCGTGGTGTGGCTGCGTTTTTTGGCCTCTTTTTGCCACTGCGCTTTGGTCCATTCGATGGGTTCGGCCACGAAAAGCATCAATAGGGGCAGGATGGGCAGCAGGAAGCGCGGCCCCCAGCCCCAGGTTCCGCCCCAGGCAAACCAGGCACCGTAGAAGAGCCAGTAGAAGAGACACAGCCCGGCAATCAGCCAGAAGTAGGGGCGGGAGAGGCGCTGCCAGGCCGGACGGAGGCCGAAGAACAGAAGCAGCATCAGCGGCGAGTAGATGAAGAGACCCCGACCGGGACTGAAAAGAAGACCGTAGCCGCCAATCCAGGGGGCCTCGAAGAGAAATTCGCGGCTGTAGCCGGTTTCGGTCAGGCTGCCGTAACGCATCAGGTTGAAGTAGAGCAGCCCCAGCCCGGCCAGCATCACCGGCGCGGTAAAAAAGATCAACCGGCCCCAGGGGATGGCGGTCAACAGCAGCCGCAGCAGGCCGGACGCGGCCTGGTAAGTGGTCTCTGTGGCCGTGGCGGTGTGGCGGGTGTAACGCCATTGGCTGAATTGCCAGGCGACCGACTCCCAGATGATGAACAGCGCGATAAAGAGGATGGCCGGGAGGGTTTCAAAGCGCAGGGTCAGGCCGAGGGCGATGGCCAGGCCGCTGAGGAAGACCCACAGGAGCCGCTGCCGGGCGTAGGCCAGCCGGGTGGAGCGGTAGATGGCCCAGACCGCCACCAAAAAAGAGAGGGCCAGCAGCGACGACTCCCAGAACATGCGGGCATAAATCCAGGCGATGGTACACAGGCCGTAACCGAGCGTGGTCAGCGTGGCCGTCGTGCGGGAAAAGCCGAGGTCGCCTAGCCAGATGTAAAGCAGGCCGGCGGTCAGGGCGGTGACCAGGGCGTTGGTCAACAGGCCGACGTGGACGGCGTTCAGGTCGGGGATGGCGTGGCCCAGCCAGATGAGCGGGGCGGTCAGAAAGGAGATGCCGGGCGCTTTTTTGGTGTAGAGGTGGCCGTCCTGGCCCCAGATGCCGGGCGGGTTGGGCGTCCAATGGTTCGTCCAGATGAGCTGGTTGATGTCGGCCCGCCCGTGTTGGGCCAGGTT
>CAZWZZ010000204.1:0-3090 GCA_964638395.1 uncultured Caldilineaceae bacterium | reverse complement strand
TACTGTTTACTCAAAAATTAGCGTGCCTAAATCAACAAAATTATTGACGGGTGTTCCATTTTCGATGACCGGCAGGCGTTCTAACGTTTGCCAGTAGTAGACGCCGGCCTGAAGGCGATACGTGCCGGGGGGTAAGTCGGGGGGCAGGTCGAGCAGGTGTTGATCTTTCAAGATTTCGCCGGGTTGCCAGGTGGTGGTCGGGATGGGTGCTTCCCAGCGGGGCGTATCGTCGTGTTGGGCGATGAGTTGCCCGTCCGGGCCGAGGAGGTGGACGAAAATGGTGTAATCGACGGGCAGGGCGGTCAGGGCGTGCCAGTAGAGCGTCACGGGTAGTTGCTCGTCTCCGCTCTCCAGATCGGGCGGCACGTCGTAGCCGATGAGTTCCATTTGATTGTCAAAATTGACCTGGAGCGGCGTCGTGGGCTGCAAATCCTGCTCGTCCGGCACGATTTCGGTCAGGGCACGCCCCTGCCGCTCGAAGGTGCTGAGGCGGACCCAACTGTTGGCCTCGAAGCGGCGCAGCGGGCGGGGGGCGTCGATGACCTGCACCGGTAGACGCTGGCTCCAGTCGGCCCAGTCGTCGCCACGCAAGACGCCGACGGCCAGGCTCCAGCGGTCGCCGAGCGCCCAGGGCATCGTCTCGCTGATGATGATCTGGCCGGGCTGCCACTGCCGGGGCGGATGCCACAGTTGAGTCAGCATCGGGCGCAGGCTGGTATCCTCGATGGTGTGGCCCTGATCGTCGATGAAGAAGGGGTAGAGGCGCAGGTCGTCGTCGAGGAGGCGGGTCGCTCGCCAGTAGAGGCGGACGGCGGTTTCCCGGCGGCGTTGGTCGTCGATGAGATCGAAGCCGAGCAGTTGGAGCTGATCCCCAAATTGGACCTGGGCCGGGTAGTCGGGCGCAGCCGTCTCGACGCGGGCGAAGTCGTAGAAGGCATCCGGCAGGCTGGCGTCGGGCAGACCGCGCCGCAGCAGCAGATAGCCGTCGGCGGCAGCCTGGACGCCATAGTCGCCGGAGTCGAGCAGGTCACGGATCGTAGCCCACAAATCGTTGGGATGGATGGGCCAGGTTCCCCGCGTGACATCGACGAAGACGTACTCTGCCTCGTTGACATCGGGTAGTTGGTAGGCGATAAGCCGGTTGCTGAGGTGGGGGTAGAGCTTGCCCTGGGCCGAGAGAGTGGCGTCGGGCGGAATCTGGGCGATGAAGTCGTGGGCTAAACGGTCGTGGGCGGTGATTTCCCAATGGGGCGGATCGAGGGCCAGCGGCGAGTAGCCCCGAAACAGTTGCCAGACGAGAGCCGTCAGCAAAAGCAGGACGGCCATTGATCCGGTCAACCAGGGCTTGGCCGTTGGCCACAAACGAACGACGCCCCGGCGTAGATAAACCAGCCCAAACAGAGCCGCCCAGGCCAGCCAGGGGGCCACATCGGCTCCATATTGAGCGCCGCTGGCGTCATGCATGGCCGTGTTGGCGCTGAGCAGGTTGATGGCGAAGGAGGGCGTGGCAATCAGCAACACCGGCAGGCCGATGAGCGGCAGGTAGGCGAAGGGCGTCAGGACATCGAACAGATATTGCAGCTTGGCCGGTTGCCACAGATTTTTGATGACCAAATCGGGTCGGGTCAGAGCGGTCAGGACGATGTCGGCGGGCGAATCGCCCAGGTCGGCGTAGTAGCCGATGAAAAGATGGTCGCCGGTGACGCTGTTGGCGGGGATGATCCAATACATAATCAGGAAAAACCAGCCCATCGCAATAACGATGGTGGTCACGCCCCACAGCCAGACCCGGTGACGGATGATGGCGTACAGGGCCAGGAAGCTCACTTGCAGCGGCAGTTGTTCTTTACCCAGCATGGCAATCATAGCGCAGATAAAAAACCAGCCCATGCGCCGCTTTTCGAGAAAGTAGAAGGCGAACATAAAGAAGCCGACCGACAGCACTGGCGGGTGGAAGTCCCACAGATTGACGATTTGCAGCGTCGGAAAGAGAAGATAGGCCAGCAGCAGGCTGAGGGCGGCCAGGTTGTTCTCCAATTTCTCGCGGGCCAGCCAAAAGAGGGGCAACCCGCCGAGGGCGATGGCCAGCGGTTGCAGGAAAAGGAGCGTTTCCGGGCCGCTGTGGATGAGATAAAAGGGGGCCACGAGCAACAGAATGGGGGAGACGTGGTTGGAGAAGTGGAGGAGGGGTTGGCCGGTGGTGGTGTAGAAGAAGAAACGCCCGTGCAGGGTGTTCCAGGTGACCTGGTCGTAGATGCCCAGATCGAAGCCGCTGGAGTTGAAGCTGGCGTGGCGCAGCATCGCCAGCCAAAAGAAGGTGGCGACGTAGAGGGCAATAAAGCCCCAGGCCAGCAGATCGGCCCAGCACCGCCGGAGCGCCTGTCTGAGGCTGACCCAGTCGGTTGGCAGGGATAGATTGCGACTCAGCGTGCTGTTGAGATTGATGGTTGCCTCTCCCGATGAAAATAGAGTAATCAGGGGGGGAATTATAGCACGCGAGGGGGGAAAGGTGAAACGGGGAAATTGGACGACAAAGAAAAAGCCCCGGCTGCGGGAGCCGGGGCTTTGAGGATCGTGCTGCGGTCAATCTTAATTCACGCTCATTTGATCGAGATTGGCCAGGTCGTCGCCGGTCGACTCGATCCGAATGGTATTCGAGGCACCGCTATTCAGAGGGACGATGACTGACTTGGTGGCCCAGGTACTCCAGCCGCCACTGGGATCAAAAGTGATACTTTGGGTAAGCCCATTGACCGTTATCTGACCGGTGCGAGATTTGTTGGCTCCCAGCGCATAACGAAATTGCAAAGTTTTGCTGCCACCGGAGCCGCCATCTACGTTTTGAAATTCCACATATCCATCTTCTTTCGGCAAATTAACAAAGCCGCTACCGTTGTAACCGCTGTGGTTGGAGTCTATGCTGCTACCCCCTCCGACACCGGCGCTTTCGGCTTGGTATATCTGTGACGAATCGGGCGTCGGGGTCAAGGTCGGCGTCGGCGTATTTGTCGCCGAAGCTGTAGTTGCAGTCGCGGTTGGGGTCGGGGTCGCGGTCTTGGGGCCACCGCCGGGTTTGTCGGTTGGGGTGGG
>CAZWZZ010000203.1:0-8962 GCA_964638395.1 uncultured Caldilineaceae bacterium | reverse complement strand
AAGCGGGGGGATCGGGTCGGCATCTATTTGCACAAGAGTTTGGAGTCGGCCATCGCCCTGTACGGCATCCTCAAAGCGGGCGCGGCCTATGTGCCCCTTGATCCGCTGCTGCCTGAGTCCCGCCTGGCCGCCATTATCCGGGATTGTGACATCGAATATCTCGTTTCTCAAGAGATGAAGCGGCCTATCCTGGCGAAAATCAGCCAACAGGAGACCGGTTTGCGGGGTGTCATCGGCTTGAGCGATGGGGAAGATGTCGGGCTACAAGGCATCAGTTGGGCGCAGGTCGAGCAAGCGCCGAGCGACTCAGCCCCGGCAGTCAAAATCATCGAGCAAGACCTGGCCTACATTATGTACACCTCCGGCTCGACGGGCACGCCGAAAGGGATGATGCACACCCACCACAGCGGTCTGAGCTACGCCAAGCTGGCCGCCGAGATGTACGATTTACGCTCTACGGATCGGCTGAGTAACTTTCCGCCGCTCCATTTCGACCAATCGACCTTCGATTATTTCTCCGGCCCGCTGGTCGGGGCCACGACGGTCATCATCCCGGAGGCTTACACCAAATTCCCGGCCAGCCTGTCCCAACTGATGGCCGAGGAGCGATTGACGGTCTGGTACTCGGTTCCGTTTCCGCTGATCCAACTGTTGCTGCGGGGTGTCCTCGAGCAGCGGGATATGAACGCCTTGCGCTGGGTTCTGTACGGCGGCGAACCGTTTCCGCCAAAATATCTAGCCGGGTTGCAGAAGTTGTGGCCCGGAGCCAGCTTTAGCAACGTCTACGGCCCGGCTGAGGTCAACCAATGTACGTTTTACACGGTTCCTCCGCTCCCGGCAGACTCCGACGCCCCGATCCCTATTGGCAAACTATGGCCCAATGCCGAAGGTCTGGTCGTGGATGAGGAGGATGCGCCGGTGGCCGCTGGTGAAGTCGGCGAACTGCTGGTCCGCACGCCGACGATGATGCAGGGCTACTGGCGCCGGCCTGATCTCAACGAGCGAGCTTTTTTCTACCGGGAGGGAGCCGGTGGCCAACGTGACCGTTTCTACCGCACCGGCGATGTGGTGCAAGCGTTGCCGGATGGCAACCTGTTGTTTCTGGGGCGCAAAGATCGGCAGGTGAAAGTACGCGGTTTTCGTGTAGAACTGGACGAGGTAGAGGCGGCGTTGTTGTCCCATCCCTCGGTCGAAGAAACAGCCGTCTTTCCCGTGCCCGATGGTGAAGGCAGTCATCAAGTCATAGCCGCTATTATCGCTAAACCGGGTCAGGCAATCAATCAAACCGACCTGCTCCAACACGCCGCCAGCCGCCTGCCCCGTTACGCGCTACCCACCAAGTTCGATTTCCGCGAGGATTTTCCGCGCACCAGTAGTGGAAAAATTGATCGTCGCGCCTTAGCCGCGGCGTCTAAGAAGATGAAAGATAAAATTGATGAGGAGATTAGAGTATGAGCGCCACCGAACGGCTCACCCAATTTATTACCGTCGAACTGTTGAGTGATCGCGGGCTGCTGACCCTCAACGGGGATGACAACCTGCTGACCAGCGGCTTGATCGACTCACTGGCCATTATGCGCCTGGTCAACTTCATCGAGGCTGAGTTCGACGTTGAGGTAATGCCCGAAGATGTGACCATTGAGAACTTTCAGACGGTCAATGTCATTGCCAACTACGTCCAACAGCGAGCGGCGTAACTGTGATTAGCTCGAAGCCAGTCCGTGACTGGCGTTTCCGGCCCAAAATCGCCAAGTCACGGACTTGGCTAGAGCGAAAAAAATGGCTTTTGGCTCAATTACAGTTAAGTGCAGAGCTACCTGACATGCCTGAATGAGTGACTTATGGAGCAATTTATGCTAGAACCAACCAAGACCATCCTGATGACTCAACCCGCGACGAACGGCGCAAAACAGGCCTCGATGCCCGACTCGACCCTGGCCGACGCCTCCAACCTGACCCGCAGCCAACTGATGATCTGGCTGGGCCAGAAGCTCAACCCCGACGCACCTCTTTACAATATGGTTCACACCTTCACCATCCACGGCTCGATCAATCCGACCAGCTTTCAAGCGGCCTTCCAGGCCCTCCTTGAGCGCAGCGACGCCCTGCGAACGGTCATCGACGAGGTCAACAACGTGCCGCAGCAGCGGGTGGTTGATGATTTCCGGTACACCGTCGAGTGTCTCGATTTCTCAGGCGAGTCTGACCCGGATCAATCGCTAGGTGACTGGGTGGCCGACCGGCGGCAACGGCTGCTAAATCTGGCCGACTGTCTGTTTGATACCGCCCTCATCAAGCTGGCCCCTGACAAATTTGTGTGGTATCTCAACATGCATCATTTAATCACCGATGTGACCGCCTTTGCCCTGGTCTACCATCGTATGGCTGAGTTTTACGCCCTGGCCGAGGCCGGGCGGCTGGCTGAGGCCCCGGAATTGCCGGCCTACGCTGACTTTGTGGCCCAAGAGCGGGCCGCTCGTCAATCAGAGCAGGCCGCAGCCGCCGAGGATTTCTGGCGGGAGAAGCTGGCCGACCCCATCGAGGCGACCAACTTTTACGGGCGTACCTTAGTCGAAGCTCGACCCCGCACCCGGCGCGTGCCGCTCGATCTGGGCCAGCGCCGCACCGAGCAGCTTAAAGCCATCGCCCAGGAGAAAGGCATTCGCTCCCTGACGCTCGATCTGTCGCTGTTTCATATTTTTGCGGCGACCTTAGCCACGCTGCTCCACCGGATCAGCGGCAAAAAGCGGCTGGCCATCGGCACGCCTTTTCACAACCGGACCACCGTCGAGGCCAAAGAGACCATCGGCCTTTTTATCAACGTCTACCCGATGCTGGTCGAGGTCGCGGAGGATGACACCTTCCTGGCTCTCATCAAAAAAGGGATGCGGGAAATGATGACCAGCCTCCGCCACGCCCAACACGGCCTTAACCCCGATCACAGCAAAGTCTGCGACGTGGTTCTCAATTATATCAAGGCTTCTTTCAACGACTTTGGCGACTTGCCGGCCGATAATGCCTGGGTTCATCCCGGCTATGGCGACAATCATCACGCCGTTCGGCTCCAAGTTCACGACTTTGAAGATACCGGCAGTTTGGTTCTCTACTTCGATTTCAACACCGATATTTTTGATGAGACACGCCAGCAGTGGTTCCGCGACCATTTCTTGCGTATTCTCGACAGCCTGATTGAGGATCGCCACCAGCCGGTTAGCCGCATTGATCTGCTCACCCCGGCCGAACAGCGGCAATTGGTGGAAGCGTTCAATCAAACTGCCGCACCCTTTCCGCAACAGCAGACGGTCGTGGAGTTGTTTGAGACGCAGGCCGCTCAAACACCCGACGCGGTAGCTGTCACCGACGGCCACCGAACGTTGACCTATGCCGACCTCGATCAAAAGTCGAATCTGCTGGCCCGCTACCTGATCGCCGAGGGCATCCGGCCCGATGACCTGGTCGCCATCCATATGACCCGCTCGCTGGAGTTCATCATCGCTGTGTGGGGTGTCCTCAAGGCGGGCGGCGCTTACGTGCCCATCGACAGCGCCTATCCTGCTGACCGCGTGGCTTACATCCTGAACGATATTCGGGGGGAATCGGATCGGCCGCCGTTGCTGTTGACGCAGCAGCCTGTGGCCGTCGCCCTGCCCGACAATGTGGCTCGGCCTATCATCTGGGAGCAGGATTGGCCGCTGATTGCCGCCGCCCATCCTGCCGAGGCGCTGCCGCCACGAGCCGACCCTACCAACCTGGCCTACGTCATCTACACCTCCGGCTCAACCGGCCGGCCCAAAGGGGTGATGATCGAGCAGCGAGGGTTGGTCAATTACGTCTGCTGGGCGCAAAAGCAATATTTGCAAGGGGAGGTTCTCGACTTTCCCCTCTTCTCTTCGATTTCCTTTGATCTGACCGTCACCTCTATTTTTGTGCCGCTCCTCGCCGGGGGTCGGGTCGTCGTCTACGGCGAGGCTGACAATGTGCGGGGGATGGAACTGCTACGCATCGTCGAGGAGCAGCAGGTCGATGTGGTCAAGCTGACGCCCTCCCACCTGTCGCTCATCAAAGATCGTGATTTGAGCGCGTCCCGCATCAAACGGCTCATTGTCGGCGGCGAAGATTTCAAAACAAACCTGGCCCGCACCATCCACGAAGCCTTTCGGGGCAACGTTGAGATTTACAACGAGTACGGCCCGACCGAAGCGGTCATCGGCTGTATGATCCACCGCTACGACCCTGAGCGGGACATCGAGAAATCGGTGCCGATTGGCGCTCCGGCAGATAACGCCCAGATTTACCTGCTCGATGATAACCAACAACCGGTGCCGCCCGGCGTTATTGGGGAGATGGTCATTGGTGGGGCGGGGGTGGCCCGTGGTTATTTGAACCGGCCTGAGTTGAGCGCCGAGCGGTTTGTGACGACGGCCTTCCGGCCCGACCAACGGCTCTATCGCACCGGCGATCTGGCCCGCTGGACCGCTGACGGACGGTTGCAGTTCCTCGGTCGGGCCGATCATCAGGTCAAAGTGCGCGGGGCGCGGATCGAGTTGGGCGAAATCGAGGCCGCGCTGCTGAACCATCCGAACATCAGCGCGGCGGTGGTCGAGGTCATCCAGTATGAGCAGCCGACCGAACCGCAGCCGCTTACCTTTTGCGTCAAGTGCGGCCTGCCTTCGACCTACCCCGGCAGCGCCTTCGACGCCGAGGGTGTTTGCCAAATGTGTCGTTTTTATGATCGCAACCAGCATAAGATCGAGCAATATTTCAAAACCGAGGCTGATTTGCAGGCGATCATCGAGGCGGCTAAGGCCTCGAAGCAGGGCAAATATGACTGTATGGTTCTCCTCAGCGGTGGTAAGGACAGCACCTATGTCCTGGCCCAGGTGGTGGAGATGGGGCTGACCCCGCTGGTTTTCACCCTGGATAACGGCTATATTTCGCAAGGCGCTCTCGACAATAGTCGTCGCGTCGTCGAGCGGTTGGGGCTTGATTGGCTCGTCGAGACTACCCCGGCCATGAACGAGATTTTCAGCGACAGCTTGAAACGGCACAGCAACGTCTGCCAGGGCTGTTTCAAAACGATCTACACCTTGAGTATGAACCAGGCTCGCCAGCACGGCATCCGCTACATTTTCACCGGGCTGTCTCGGGGCCAGTTGTTTGAAACCCGCCTGGGCCACCTGTTTCAGGGGCAAGAGTTTGAGGTCGAAGATATGGATGGGGCCATTTTGGAGGCCCGCAAGCTGAACCACCGTCTGGATGATGCCGTCTCCCGTCTGCTCGATGTCGAAATTTTCAAGAATGATATGATCTTTGAAGAGATCCAATTTGTCGATTATTACCGCTACCGTAACGTCACGCTCGATGAGATGCTCGCTTTTCTCAAAAACCGGGTCGATTGGGTGCGCCCGCCCGATACCGGCCGCTCGACCAACTGTTTGATTAACGAGGCCGGAATTTACGTCCATCAACAAGAGCGGGGCTATCACAACTACGCCCTGCCCTACAGTTGGGACGTACGCCTGGGCCACAAAACCCGCGAGGCGGCGATGGCAGAGCTTGATGATGACATTCACGTGCCGACGGTCAAGCGGATGTTGCGAGAAGTGGGCTACGATCTCGACGAGACGGCCCTCGACAAGACCGAGGCTCGACTGGCAGCCTATTTTGTAGCCGACCGGCCCTTAACCGTGACCGACTTACGCAGCTATCTGGCCGATGCGCTGCCTGATTATATGATTCCCACCTACTTCATCCAGCTTGATGAGATGCCGCTCACTCAAAACGGCAAAATCGACCGCCAGGCGCTCCCCGGCCCGGAGGAGAGCCGCCCGGAACTGGGCACTCGCTTCGTCGCGCCCGATACCCCCATCGAGGCCAAACTGAGCGGTATCTGGAGCCAAACATTGAACGTGAAGCGGGTGGGCATCGAGGACAACTTCTTTGATCTGGGCGGGGCCTCGGTCCCTGCCGTCCAGGTGTTGACTCGCGTCGCCCAGGCGTTCGGCGTCGAGCTACCGCTGAGTGCCCTCTTTGAGGCCCCAACCGTGGCCGAACTCAGCGAGCGGATCGAAGAAGCCTTGCTGGCCGAAATCGAGGCCCTCAGCGACGAAGAGGCAGAGCAACTTTTGATGGAGATTATGTAACTATTTCTACAATGTCACATTTGATCCGTCCCAAGCGATAGCTCACGGATTTTCACAGATAAACACAGATTTTTTCAATTTTGCAAACGACCTTGTTTTTTGACCAACCTCACCCGGACATAAATGATCCGGGCTACCCCTTCGGCAGCACCAGATTCATCCGGTTCTTCCGTAAAACCCCATTGATGGGGTGCTGTTTGATAGCTCGGCGAGTTCATCGCCGAGCGGGGCACCGGGGATCGAAGGGGGTTGGAGCAAAGTAATATGTAGCTAGGCGAAATTAAGGAAGGATAACACCCCTTATGGCTCAAGCCAATTTACAAATTCGGAAAGAAAACCTATCAGCCGCCAAACGGGCGCTGCTTGAAAAACGGCTGCGCGGTGAGATGAAATCCGACCGCGTCGATACGATCCCGCAACGACCGGAGGACATTCCCGCGCCGCTCTCCTTTGCCCAACAACGCATCTGGTTTATGGCCCAGATCGACCCCGACAGCGTGGCCTACAATATGTACAACGTCATCCACCTGAATGGCCCCCTACAGGTTGCGGCGCTTGAGCAGAGCTTCAATGCCGTGGTGGATCGCCACCCCAGCCTGCGGACTATCTTTCCGACCGTGGACGGGCAGCCCACACCCCAGGTGACTGCGACGCTAAAATTAACAATCCCCCTAATCGAAGTGGCCGCATCTACAGACGAAGACCTGCTACAACAACAAATCGTCAACGAAGCCCGCCGCCCGTTCGATCTGAAACAAGGCCCTTTGGTGCGGATGACCCTCTTTCGTTGCGATGCCACCCGCCACGTGTTGCTGTTCAATGTCCACCACATCATTTTTGATGAATGGTCAAACGAAATTTTCTGGCGCGAAATAAGCGCCTATTACCAGGCGTTTCTGAATGGGGAGCCGGTCGCCTTGCCGACGCCGGCTTTGGACTATCCCGACTTTGCTCATTGGCAGCGGCAAAAATTGGCCGATGGCGGCATGGATGAGCAACTGGCTTACTGGCGACAGCAGTTGGCCGGAGAAACCCCGCTGCTGCAACTGCCCACCGACTTTCCTCGCCCGCCCCAACAAACGTTCGAGGGACAACTTCGCTCCCGCACCCTGTCCCCAGAGCTATCGGCGGCGCTCAAGGCGTTGAGCCTGAAGTCCGAAACCACGATGTTTATGACCCTGCTGACCGCCTTCACCGTTCTCCTGCATCGCTATTCGGGTCAAGCGGATATTTTTATTGGAATGCCCATCACCAACCGCAACCGGCCTGAAATCAAAGAAATAATCGGCCTGTTTCTCAATACCCTGGTGTTGCGCCTGAGGCTGGAGCAAAATTTAACTTTTCTCGATCTGCTCAATCAAGCTCGCCGGGTGGCCCTGGATGCCTACGCCCATCAAGATTTGCCATTTGAGAAGCTGGTCGAGGCCCTCCACCCCCAGCGAGACCCAAGCTACAATCCCCTCTTTCAAGTGATGGTGGTGCATCAAAAAGATGCCGCCGAACAGTTGACTCTGCCCGACCTGACCGTTCAGCGGGATTACATCGACGGCGGCGTGGCCAAGTTTGACCTGACCCTGTTTATCAACGAGACTGAGGATACCCTGGCAACGGCCATCGAGTACAACACCGCTCTGTTCCGGGCCGACACCATTGAGCGAATGTTAGACTGCCTCCAGGTTTTGTTAGAAGGTGTCGTCGCCGACCCGGACCGGCCCATTGCTCGACTGCCGCTTCTCCCTGACGCCGAACGGCAAAAAATCGTCGTGGCCTGGAATGATACGCAGACCGACTATCCGCCGGTGGCGAACATTCACCAGCTCATCGAGGCTCAGGTTGAGCCGCATGGCGATACCGTGGCCGTACAGTTCGGGGAGCAGTCGTTGACCTATCGTGACCTTGACCGACGAGCCAATCAACTGGCCCATTATCTCCGAGCGCAGGGGGTAGGGCCGGGGACGCTGGTCGGTATTTGCGTCGAGCGCTCTCCGGAGATGGCTGTGGCCTTTCTGGGCGTACTCAAAGCGGGCGGGGCCTACGTGCCCATCGACCCCAACTATCCGCCGGATCGCGTCGCCTTTGTGTTGAGCGATACCAAAATGCCGATCCTCTTGACTCAAGATCATCTCAAATCCAGGCTGCCCCAGAATGTCGCGCCCCTGATTAGCCTGGATGGCGACTGGTCACAGGTGGCCGACTGTCACGATCACAGACCGGAAACTTTGGTCACCCCGGATGATTTAGCCTACGTTATCTATACCTCCGGCTCTACCGGGCAGCCCAAGGGCGTCCAGATCACCCATCGCAATTTAATCCACTCCACCCAGGCCCGCCTCGACTACTACCCGGAGCCGGTCTCCCGTTTCTTGCTGCTCTCCTCCTTTGCTTTTGATAGTTCGGTGGTCGGCCTCTATGGGACGCTGGCTCAAGGCGGAACGTTGGTTTTGCCTCCCTCGCGAGCCGAACAGGACGTGCAACTACTGGCCGATCTGATCGCCGACCAGCAAATCTCCCATTTTTTAGCCCTCCCCTCGCTCTACAATCTGATTTTGACCTACGCCAAAGCGGACAGATTGAGCAGCCTCCGAGCCGTGATCGTGGCCGGTGAAGCCTGCCCCAAGCCTTTGGTGGCGCAGCATTACCAACAGTTGCCCCGGACGACCCTCTACAACGAATATGGCCCGACCGAAGGCACGGTTTGGAGTACGGTCTATAAAATCCCGGCTGATGAACCCCGCGGCCAGGTTCCGATTGGCCGCCCCATTCCGAATATGCGGGCCTATATTTTGGACAGCCAGCAACAACCCACGCCGATTGGCGTA
>CAZWZZ010000202.1:0-8966 GCA_964638395.1 uncultured Caldilineaceae bacterium | reverse complement strand
TGGGGCATCAACTGTAACTCCCGGATGAGGAAGGGGCGGCAGTTGGTTAACTCGGCGGCGGTGGGCCGGTTTTTGGGCGGCGCGCAGCGGGCCACCGCCGTCACCAGAGCGTCCTGCAACTGCAAGCCGTCTCCCCGGTGGCGCGAGGTGGTCTGGTTGGCGAAGCCGGCCTCGTGCATGGCCGTGTAGAGCGTGTCGCCCGAACTGTCCCCGGTGAAGACTCGCCCGGTGCGGTTGGCTCCATGCGCGCCGGGGGCCAGACCGACCACGAACAGCCGTCCCCCCTCATCGCCAAAACTGGGCACCGGTTTACCCCAATAGTCCCACTCCCGGTAGGCGCGACGCTTTTCGCGGGCCATCCGCTCCCGCCACTCGACCAGCCGGGGGCAGGCCCGGCAGGTGATGACCTCCTGGTGTAGTTGTGTCCAGGCTGTGTCAGATGTCATTCTATTCCTCACTCCATAAATTGAATAATCACTTGGTTGGCCAAAAAACGACCCGACCGGGTCAGGCGCAGGTGGGGAGCGTCGGGCGCGTCGATCCATTCCAGCAAGCCTCGCTCCAGGCCAAACCGGATGGCCTCGGCATAATGAGCGGCCAGCGAGCGCCCAAATCGGGCCTCGAAGGCCGCCGCCGAGACCCCCTCTCGCACCAGCCGCAGCCCCAACAGCATATGCTCCGTCATCGCCGTGGTCTGGTCGATCCGCTCATAACTCCGCTCGTCGCGGGCCGCGCCCAACCCCGGCCCGGCCTCGATTCGTTGGATGTAAGCCTGGGGTCGCTTGACGTTCATCCACCGCTCGCCGTTGATTGTCCCGTGCGCCCCGGCCCCCAACCCCAGATAAGATTGGTTGCGCCAGTAGATGAGGTTGTGGGCCGAAGCCAGCGGCGGCGTTTGCCACGGTTTCAAGCTGTCAGCCCAGGCCCAGTTGGAGATTTCATACTGAACATAGCCCGCCTCGGCCAGCATTTCCAGGGCACAGGCGTACATTTCCGCCGCCACATCATCATCCGGCTCGGCGATCTGCCCGGCAGTCATCTGGCGCTGGAGGGGCGTGCCCGGCTCGACGATCAACGAATAAAGCGAGAAGTGGTCGGGAGCCAGGGCGATGGCTTCCCGCAGATTGAATTGCCAGCGGTCGAGCGATTGGTCCGGCAGGTTGAAGATCAAATCGAGGCTCAGGTTGTCGAAGCCGGCGGCGCGGGCCATTTTGACGGCTTGCCGGGCCGTTTCCGCATCGTGCAGGCGGCTGAGGAAGCGCAGTTCCGCATCGCTGAAGCTCTGCACGCCCAGCGACAGCCGGTTGATGCCCGCCTGGCGGATGGCCCGCAGATAATCCACGGACAACGTGCCGGGGTTGGCCTCCGTGGTGATCTCGGCCCCGGCCCGGAGATCGAAGGCCGCCTGGGTCGCCTCGACCAGCGCCCCCAACTCAGCGGGCGGCAGGGTCGTGGGTGTGCCCCCGCCGATAAAAATGGTGTCCAGCCGGGGTCGGCCCAACGTCTCCCCCGCCTCTCTGATTTCCCGGAGCAGAGCTCGGTGGTAGCGCCTTTTCAGGGCCGCTTCGCCATCTACGTAGGTGTTGAAGTCGCAATAAATACAGCGGGTCGGGCACCAGGGAATATGGAGATAGAGTCCTAAGGGGGTTGAGGTCATTGAAACTGCCCCCGCGCCGCTTCCAACGTCGGTTGATCGGGGGCGATGATAATCAAGACCCGGTTCTCTTGCCGCTCCAGCAGGATCAGACCTAAATCAGAAGACCAAATGTAAGTCGCAGTTTCTTCGCGTAGCGATTGGTTTCGGCCCGGCAAAACCGTATAGGTCACAAAGGTCCCGAAAAACTCTTCCGCCTCCGGGGTCGATTCCCAGACGGTCTGTAAGGCTAACAAACGACGGTCGTTGTCATCGACCCACAAAGTATAACCATCGCCGGCCCAGCCGGCGGCACCGTTCTGCGCCCGCGACGGGGGCAGGCCATCGAGCAGCCAGACCAACAGCCCCATTTCGCCCAACACGTCCCGGTCTACCTCCCGCCAGCCCTGGCCTAGCGCGGCTGACAAATCGGGTAGGCTGACCGCTGCCGGCTGCTCTCCGGCCAGATATTTTTCGGGATGGATGATCTGGGCCGAGGAGACCGGCGGGTTGCGGTAGGCCCGGTTGACCAGCTCCCAGGATTGGTTGCCTTGCACGAAGAGATACCGCACAAAATACTCCCCGCCGCTGTAGGGAAAATAGGCCAGCGCCCCCAGCGCCGGCGAGACCCCTTCCAACTCGGCCGCCGTCTCAAAAATGTAGCGATAACCATCATACGCCAGCTCATCCTGGTTGATATTCTGCCGGGTAAAGAGGGCCTCGACCAGTTGGGCATCCCCCTCCGCCAGAGCGCGGGCGGCCAGGGCTGCGTCGTTGGAGAGATGGTCGGCGGTCAGCCGGTTCAGATCGAAATGGTAATCTTGCAGGGCGTGAGTATATTCGTGGGCAAAAGTCATCTCCTCGCGGGCAAACATATTGACCGACTCGGCGATGATGTACATTTTCTGTTCGTCAGGATTGTAATAACCCAAGACGGCCCGGGCCTGGTTATCGACGGCGATCTCGACCAGATCAACCTCCGGGTCGATCAGGCCGGTGGCGATGTAAAAGGCCTGCTGTTTCCGCAGGGTGTCGATGACGCTCTGATCGAAGGAGCGCTGCCGCCACTGTTCTTGCAGTTCGTCGCGGGTCAGAAAGTCGGTCGGCACCCCGTCCGGCAGGGTCAGGCCCCGCCACTGCTCGACGAAGGTGATAACCTCCCCGATTTTGCTCTCGTTGATTTGATTGGCCTTGATGACCCGCGTTGGGGGCGGGGTGGGGTCAGTCGGGGCTGGAGGCGCGGTGGTTGCGGTTGGGGAGGGGCTGGGCTGCGGGGTCGGGGTGGGTGGGACGAGCGTCGCCGTCGGCGGCGGCTGCGCGGCCATCTCAGCGGCGGGCGGCGGCGACGGGGCCAGGCCGGTATAGAGCAGTCCCACGCCCAACAGCCCGGCCAGGCTACACAAAAGTAGAAGCGCCCCGGCCAGCGCCATCTCCACGACGGTCAGTTGTTGGCGCAGCCAGGCCAGCGGTGAGCTAGACACCGCTGGCCGATCCCACGTTTTCTAACACCTCGGCCTGGGCCGTCAGCAGTTGCTCGATGCCGGAACGGGCCGCGTCGAGCATGGCCAACAGCATGGCCTGGTCGAAGGGCCGGCCCTCGGCTGTGCCCTGGATTTCGATGAATTTACCCCTGCCGGTCATCACCACGTTCAGATCAACCTCGGCGGCGGCATCCTCCTCGTAACACAGATCGAGCAGCGCCGCCCCCTCGACGACGCCGACACTGACGGCGGCCACCGGCGTGACCAACACCGTCGGGGGAACCGTGCCCGCCGCGATCAGCCGCCGCAGGGCCATGACCACCGCCACATAGCCGCCAGTGATGGCCGCCGTGCGCGTGCCGCCATCGGCCTGGATGACATCGCAATCGACGGTAATAGTCCGCGGTCCCAACTGATCCAGATCGACCGCCGCCCGCAGCGAGCGGCCAATCAGACGGCTGATCTCTTTGGAGCGGCTGCTCTCGCTGCCCCGGCGACGGCTGATGCGCTGGTGGGTGGAGCGGGGCAGCATACCATACTCCGCCGTCAGCCAACCGCCGCCCGATTCTTCACGCCAGCGAGGAACGCTCTCTTCGACCGAAGCCGTACATAGCACCCGCGTCTGGCCCGTCTCGATGAGGACGCTGCCCTCGGCGTAGGCCGTAAAGTCGGGGGTAAAATGAACCGGTCGCAGGTTTTTGTTGGGTCGATTGTTTGTTCTAATCATATCTTTTGCTACCTTTTCCCGTAAAACCAACTCGCCAAAACCCTTGTGCTGGCGGAGCATTGGTACGAGTAAAACTGCAAATATCAGGAGACATCCGAGTCAAATTCTTGTGCCAAAATTAGAGTAACTTGTTTGTCTAACTCTGGTACAGCCTGTGTTGCAGTCTGCCACACAATGTTAATCTTCACTGAGAAATAAGAGTGAACTAGAATATTACGCATCCCTACAATTTGTGGCCAATCTACTTCTGGATATTTGCTTCGTAAATCCGGGCCAATTTTACCGGCGGCTTCGCCAATGACGGTTATCTTTTGAAGTACAGCGCTTTGACGCAGTTCATCATTGAGAAAGTCTTCTCGTTCGATGCCATCCAAGAAACGGGCAATTGCTTCAGCCGCCTCGATTATATCAACCAAGTATTGTTTTTCAGAGCGCATAGATAATCTCTGCGTTGGTCAATACTTCATCCCTGACAAAAGGCTTTAAGCCCTCTCGCAAAACCAAATCGACATCCCGTTCTAAGATTTCCGACAACTCGATCTGCATCCCGGCCAGGTCTAGCAAGGTCAGTTGCTCATCGGCCCCCGGCTCGAAATCAATCAAGACATCCACATCGCTCTCCGGGCCGAAATCCTCTCTCAGCACGGAGCCAAACAGGGCTAATTCTCGAATGCGGTGCCGACGACAAAATGTGGCGATTTTATCGGTTGGGATGTTTATGTTGATGTGACTTTTGAATTTTTCGGAGATAGTCATTGTTCACCATTTCAGGCCAATACCGGATTATTTCTCTGTTAATCGTTTGACTTCAGGCAAGAAGTCATCGAAATCCATTGGTCTCACCATGACAACATCGCCGTATTCCTCCGGGGTAGGCTGTAATTTCTTCAAGCCAAATCCAAAGGGTAGTGATGAGTAAATAATAACGGGTACATTGCATAAATCCGTGTCGATTTTTAAGTTCTGATAAAATTCTACAAAGTCAAACCACAGAGTATCTACCACAAGTATTAGATCAAAATTTGTGTTTTGGAAATGAGTTTTGACCTCTTGAGGCATTGTGGTTGATAGACAAATATGGCTTTCTTTCTTTAGCACTAGCTCAAATAACAACTGATTTTCCACATCATCTTTATCGGCCAAAATTAAAACTTTCGCCATAAAAACCTCTTGTCGTGGTCCTGGTGTAGCTGTTCCTGTTTGAATTTAACCCTTCTCAAACACCAACTTCCCCTCCTTCACCCCCACCTTGACCAACGTTCCCGGCGCGGGGTCGTCGCTGAGAATAAAATCGGCCACCGGTTCGCGGATGTGGCGCTGGATGAGGCGGCGCAGGGGGCGAGCGCCCCATTCGGGATGCTCGTTCTGGGCCAGCAGCCAGCTTTTGGCGTCGTCGCTCATCTCCAGGTGGAGTTTGCGCCCGGCCAGCAGTTTCTCCTCCTTCTTGAGCATCAAATCCAGAATATCCCGTAGGTTATCGTTGCTCAACAGATGGAAGAAGATGATGTCATCCAGGCGGTTCAGAAATTCGGGCCGGAAATGGGCCTTCAGTTCGATTTCGGCCAACTCGCGGGCCTCTTCCTCATCCAGGTCGGGGTTGGCCAGGTGGCGGCTGCCGATGTTGCTGGTCATCAGGATGACACATTCGCTAAAGCTGACCGTTTCCCCCTGACCGCTGCTCAAGCGTCCGGCATCCAACACTTGCAGCAGCACGTCGAAGACCTTGACGCTGGCCTTCTCCACTTCATCAAAGAGGACGATGCTGAAGGGCTGCTTTTTGATGGCCTCGGTCAGTTGCCCGCCCGATTCGTGGCCGATGTAGCCCGGGGGCGAGCCGATGAGCCGGTTGACCGAGGAGTCCTCCATAAATTCGCTCATATCGAGCGTCGTCAGATTGTCTTCGCTGCCGAACATAAACTCGGCCAGGGCTTTGGCCAGCTCGCTCTTGCCGACGCCGGTCGGTCCCAGAAACATAAAGGAGCCGATGGGCCGCTTGGGGTCTTTCAGGCCGACGCGGGCCATCTTGACCGCCCGGCTGAGAGCCACCACCGCCTCGTTCTGGCCGATGATCCGCTTGTGCAGATGCTCGACCATGTTCGCGTAGCGATCCCGTTCATCCGCCCCCATCTTCGTCACCGGGATGTCGGTCAGCAGGCTGGTGGCGACCAGGACATCGTCGGGGTCCAGTTGGTTGTCATTCTCGACCCGGCCTTTGTCGCCCCGCTGGAGACTGGTTCGCATCAGGGCACAGGCCTGGTGGAGGAGGCGGACGGCCCCGCCGGGCAGGGGTTGGATGGTGTAATACCGTTCGGCCAGCCGGGCCACCTCGGTCAGGCTTTCTTCGGCGATGGACAGCTTGTAATCCCGCTCGAATTGAGGGCGCAACGTCCGCAACACCTCGACCGTTTCCGCCGGGGTGGTCGGCGGCACGTGGAGGGTCTGGCTCTGTTCGACGATGGCCCGGGCGCTCTCCAGCTTTTTGAGGCGATCCGGGGCGACCGTACCGATGACGACGACGTTGTTGGAAAGAAAGGCTTTTTGGAGTTCGTTACCGGCTTTTTCGCCCAGGTCGGCCCGGATACCGCCGGCAAAGCGGGCGATGTCTGGCACGAAAAGAATATCCCCTTGCGCCCGCTGAATAGCCGACCGGACGGCCTGGGCCGGATCATCCAGCAACGCCTGCTCCTTGATGTAGGTCACTTTTCCACGGCCCAGCGGTCCCCGTCCCTCGGCGATGCGTTGGGCCAGGGCCAGTACCAAAGACCGCTTGCCCACCCCATCCGGGCCGACCAGCAGCACGTGGGGTTCCGTCTGGATGGAGAGCATGTTGGTCAATTTGTCGAGGAGGTCTTGCCGCTCGTAAACTTTTTGAGCGGGTTGGTCGGAGCGTCTGGGCGTGGGGCTGACGGTCAGGGATTCCTGCGTCAGCCACTCCATAACGCCCTTGCGGGTGAGGCCCCGCCGGCTGAGGGGCCAGTGGGCGCTGACCTCGATGTGGGCCATCGCTGCCAGAGCGTGGGCCGAGCTGCATTGGCTTTGACCCTCCGCCTCGGCCAATCCCAGGCCGTTGTCCAGCACCGTTAACATCTCCGGGTCCATCGACACCAGCGACTCATCCTCGGCCCGGATATAAAATTTGGCATCTTTGACCCGCCATCGAGAGCGAATGGCCCGCTCGACGTCATCCTCGAACACACCCCAGTCGAACCCTCGCCGGGCGCTGGCGTCACTCAGGATTTGGTAGGCGTCGGTGCGGGAGGCGGTCACAAAGGCTAATAGCAAAATTTCGGGGATCAAAATCTGTCGCCGCCGTTCCCGCATCAACTGCACGGCCCGGTCGAGGGCCAGTTGCAGCTCGTCGGTAATCTTGTCGGCTGATAAAACATCATTTTTGGAGGGCAAAGTTTAAGCTCCTGTTATTTGGGATTCTATATTCTCATCAAGTCTCGATCAATGGTCACCGCGATGTGGCGTTCCCACCACTCAGGGTAGCGGGGTTTGATAAAAATCGTGGCCCCCCAGCCCAGGACGAGCAGGCCGAAGACCCCCCCCAGCCACAGCGTCAAGGTCAGGTAATATCCTTTCAGAATTAAAAACATGATGAGCAGAATGGTAATTAAGGCGCTGATTGAAACTAACATCATTGTTGCTGCTCCTCGATTATTTCAGTAAACCGCAGGCATCCTGAGTAAACCGAGGAACGAGGTTGTATCGAAGGGCGCTGTGATCTACTGATTATAAACCGCATATTTGTGAGAGTATTATATCACACCGACCCAACTCATCACAATCCCCGGTCGAACGGCAATACTTTTCAACCGCCTAATTTCTCGCCAAACGGTAGCATCGCTGATATAATCCTGCCCCAGATAGGGAGGTTCGATACGGATGGATAATATGACAACATTTTTTCTGGTCAGTGGCGGCCTGGCCCTGGTAATTTTGGTAGCGGTCGTGACGGTGCCGATGTTGATCTCGCGGCGGTGGAACCAACATCGGGCCAGCACGGTCGGTCAATGGGAAGCTGAGGGAGTAAATTTTATCAAAGGGCCAATTGGGGGCAAATTTATCGGCCTGGAATCGACCGACTCCGGTCGCAAGGCGATGGGCATTGGCTTTATGGCTGTGACCGAGGCAGATTTGCGGGTGACGCGGGCCTCGCCGCCGGGCAGTTGGCAGATTTCTCTACGCCAGATCAAAGGGGTGGCCCTGCGTTCGACATTTATAGGCCAGCGCAGCAAGCAGGTGCCTTTCATCGTGGTTCGCTTTACTCAGGATGGTCAAAAAGATCGGCTGGCTTTTCAGGTCAAAGCCGTGGATGCGTGGGCCGAAACCCTGGCTGATCGGGCCGGAGTCAAACTAAAAAAGGAGACGGAATGACTACCATTCTTCTCGATTTGGACAATACCCTGCTGGGCAATGATATGAATGATTTTTTGCCCCCCTATTTCGCCGCTCTCCACGAGCGTCTTAGCCGGTGGCTCGGCGGGCGGGATTTGCGACAAGTGATGTACGCCTCGGTGCAGGCCATGCAGACCAACGATGCGTCGGATGTGACCAATATGGCCGCGTTTATGGCCGATTTTGGGCCACGGCTGAACCGCTCTCCGGAGGCGTTACGTGCCGTTTTAGAAGAATTTTACCGGGAGGATTTCCCCCACCTGCGGCAATATACCACCGTCCGACCGGAGGCTGTGGCTATCGTGCGCCGTTTGTTGGGCGACGGGCATGAGGTGGTCATCGCCACCAACCCGCTGTTCCCGGCCACCGCCATCGAGCAGCGTCTCGCGTGGGCCGACGTTGGCGATTTTTCGTACCGTCTGGTGACCACAATGGAGAACAGTAGCTTTTCCAAGCCGAATCCGGCCTACTACCGCGAAATTTTAACCAAAGTGGAAGCCGAGCCGGCGCTGACGTGGATGGTGGGGGATGATCCGGCGAATGACATCGGGCCGGCCCAAGCCGTGGGGCTAAAAACGTGGTGGATTACCGATGCCCTGCGGCCCGATGATCCGCGCCCGACAGTCGAGCCAACCCAACAGGGCACGCTGGCCCAGTTCGTCGCCTGGCTAGAGGCGGGCGGTCTGCCGTGACTTACGCTTCCGCCACCGCTTCGGGGCACAGA
>CAZWZZ010000201.1:3528-9023 GCA_964638395.1 uncultured Caldilineaceae bacterium | reverse complement strand
ATTTCACTTTTGGGTCAGAATTTGAGACGATAGCAACACGAAATTTCACGAAAAAATCCACAAAAAATGTAGGGGTCAAAATAATGTTGAACATAGGCTTAAGAACACGGATTACTGGAATTAACGGATTAAAATCAACAAATCCGACCATCCTAGCGATCCGTGTTCTAAACAGTAACGTCAAAACTGTTCAGGATGTCCTTGACCAGTACAAAAAATCTACAAAAATCCATTGAAAACGTTCAACGAGACAAGCGCCAACTCAACTGCTCCGTCACATACTGTTTGACGCCGCCCAGAATAGCCAACGGATGGCGTAGCCAGCGATACCAAAAAAGGGGCGTGGTGGGACCGAGTTGATAATGAAGCCGTAACCACCACTCGGCGGGGAAAAAAGTCTCGCGCAACAAACGGCCAACCCCCTGAGAACGGAGGTGGACCAGAGAAGTTTGGGGCCAGCCGGCGAAGTTGTGGCCGACGCCACCGGGCACTCGCTCGACCGGCAGCGACACGTGCTGTAATAGCGTGGGGGAAAGGGGCGTGGCAAAATGGCACAGGGCCAGGGTGGTCAGCACCAGGGGATCGTGTCGCCGGATGTAGGACCAGTCGATCTGCTCGACGCACTGCTCGGCCAGGCCGACGATGTCGGCAATCCAGATGAAGCGGAGGATTTCCCACAGGTTGGCGTGGTAGGCCACGTGGCGGCAGAGATGGCCCAGCGTTTCTTCATAGCTGAGGGTGTGGGCGGTCAGGTCGTTCAGGGAAACGGGCCGCAGCGGGGTTGAATCATCGAGCATGAAGGAATGGTCGCTGTGTCGCCCTTTTTGATTGTAGAGGTTGTGGTGGATTTCGACGTTGATCCAGAAGCCGTCGCTGTGCAGCCCCAGCGCGGGCAGATGTTTGTCCGGCAATCGCTGCCGGGTGATGGCCGGTCCCTCAAAGCCCAAGTCGCGCAAGATGTCCTGCGCTCGACGGGCCTGACTTGGGGCGACCAGCAGATCGAGGTCCCGCATCGGTCGCAGGCCGGGTTCGGGGTAGATCAAGGGAGCCAGGGCCGCCCCTTTGAGGAGAACCGTCCGGATACTGGCCTGTTGCAAGGCAGCCAAACTATCGGTCAGGACGGCCAACCGCACCCGGTTGGCGTGGCGGTGGCGCAGATATAGCCCCTGGAGCTTTTCTTTGAGCGTTGCCGGTAGCGGAATGTTGGCCGCCCGGAGATGATGGTACAACAGCGGCCCCAGCCCGTGCCGTTCAGCCAAAAGCGGCAGTTCGGGCCGGTCGAGCAGACCGGTCGCCCGGCGGCGGAGGGTTTCGTAAAAAGTGTCATCCCCGTGAAGGCGGGCACAGCCCACTAAAAAGGAAGCGAGGTCCTTATCAAACATCGGCTAAAGCCGCCATCGTCTGCTCAACCCAGGCAGCAGCGGCGGCGACATCGGCGTGGACGAGGTGATAGACGGTGATGTGGCGGACCAGTTGCGTAACTTGGGCAAAGCCCCGATCCGGGAAGTTGGCGAAGTTGATGAGGCGGGGTAGCAGACGAAAAGCGGCCTCGGCCGCAGTCAAGCGGTGGACGGTTAACGGCTGCCCGGCCTGATATTCGGGGAAGATGAGCAACCGGGGTTCAACCGTCCTCCGCACACAGCCCGGCGCAAGCAGATCGGGGTCGATCCAGGCCGTGCCGCCGAAAAAATCAACCTCCTGATCGACAACCTCGGTGGGGAGCCAACGTTGCCAGACAAATTTTGAGCCATCTTTCAACACCAGAGGACAGGTCAACCCTTTCAAAGCAAACGGGGCACAGTCTACCGCAATCAGATCGTCGGCCAGGTAGCCGAAGCCGGACGCCGTCAGCCAGGCGGTCAGGGTGGATTTACCGCTGTTGGATTGGCCGCACAGGATCAGGCCGTGGTCTTGAGCAGCCAGGCCGGCGGCGTGAAACACGAGATGGTTTTCGCAGCCGGTCACCAATTTAGCGGTGACGGATCGGGTTAGAAACATAAAAATGTAGAATGGCTCCGGCGCGGCGTGGATGAGTTTGTTTTTGAACCAAACCTGCCACTGATTATCCTGCTCGACAATATGATAGACAGCGGCGGGCGCGGTGGTTTCATTTGTAGCCAAACAGTGACGAAAATAGCGGCTAAGGAGGCGGTGGAGCGTCGGGTCGGCCCCTTGAATCCGGACGATGCGCTCACAGAATTGGATGTGGAGAGGATGAGCCATAGCGGTTAAGCAAAACTCGACCTCACCTTGAGTTCAGGGTGAGGTCGAGTCTAAATTTACCAGGATTGATTGATTTTAGTCCAGGAAAGAGGTGCTGACCGACTCGCCGAAGATGCAGGGACCAACGTAGTAGCCGGGGAAAAGGGAGGCCCCGCTCAACAGGACAATCGGGTTCAGGAAAGCACAGGAGATGTAGAAGGGCCAGAAGCCATCGCTGAAGGCTGGCAGGTCCAGTTTGATTTCAACTTCATTCTTTTTGATTTTGAATTTCGTGACAAAATAGAAGAAGGCCCCAAGATCGGCCCCGGCCAGAACAAAGCTCCACAGATCTAAATCATCGACCAGTTTATTACTGCTGCCAAAACCGGGCAGGGGCTTAAACTTGATTTTGATCTTGATCTTGATGGCGGCCCCCCACGGTCTGGGCACGATTTTGAATTTCCGCTTGATTTTCAGCCAGGGTCTCCCGACGATCCAGGGATAGCCGTAGGCAGCGGAGCCAACCTGCGTCCCGGTGGGAGCCACAACCAACCAGCCATCCTGGACGGCGTATTGGACATCATTGGCGGAGACACCTTCAAACTCGACACTCTCGATTTCGTTGGTGAAGGGGTATTGGCCCGGCGAGGTCTGGGCAAAGGCGGGCAGGGCACCGACTTTGACCAGCGGGGTCTCCCACTGGTCGGGCAGGGTGGAGAAGGCAGTGGCCCCTCCGGCGGCAATGATAGCTTTGAGCGCATCGCGGCGGGTCAAAAATTGGGATTGCTGATCGTTGGTTGGTTGATCCATGAGTTTCTCTCCTTCGTTGTTTGGTAGTGAACTGTTGGTTGGTTGATCTGGGGTTATTGTCGATATTGGTGTCCGTCCCACCCTCCTTCCTGCCCGACGACATTGTCTTCTATAGATAATAACATTAAAACCTGATTAACGCCAGACAATGGCCCCATGTTGAGCAAATTTCTGCAACGTCTGCTGCACATCCTCTGTGATTTGTGGCGTCGAGTCGGGGTAGGCATTACTCAAGACCTCGCTGATGTCGGCGACCGTGCGCTGCCCATCACACAATCCCCAAATTAGCGCCCCTGTGGTGTTGCTGTAAAATATGGCTTTGCTGGAGGGATGAAAGAGGATGATTTCATCATCTAACATCTCCATTTGATAATCGGGCGCTTTGCATGGACGCTTCGTGTCAACCATAATCCTCCCTCGATACGATTGAAAAATTTAGACCTGAATAATTACAATTTGAGCCAGTATAAGCAGATTTTAGAAGGAAGTCAAACGGACAAAATATGAACCAGGAAACAACCTTTTACCGGAACCGGTGGCACTGGATTGTCTTAACCCTGATTGTCGTAATCTATCTGGGGGCCGGGGCGGCCCTGCCGAAACATATCTTTTGGTCGGCGGATGAGGGGGCAAAATATCTCCAGCTTGAAACGTTATCGAGCGATCCGGTCGCGCCGGCCTACCCCGGCCACCGCCTCGACCCAACCTATCGCTTTTATCCCGACCACCCCATCTACCCTCAACGCACGGAGGCCGGTTCCGTGCGCTATCATTGGCCGATCTGGTTTCCGTGGCTGTCGGCGGGACCGTTTCGGTGGTGGGGGCTGGCGGGGCTGTACCTGATACCGTTAGTTAGCGGGTTGGTCAGTGTGGCCCTGTGTGGCTGGCTGGCCCACCGGCTCAATCCCTCATCAGCGGCGTTGGCGATGGCCGTCGTTGCGCTGGCCAGCCCCATGTTTATCTATAGCCTTCTGTTTTGGGAGCATACGCTGGCGGTGATGCTGGCGTTGCTGGCTTTGGCCGGGACAGTTTGTCTGGGGCGGCCTCCCGTTTCAGGCCAGTGGCCAATGTTAGCCTTCATTGCTCTGCTGCTGGCGGCGGCGGTCGCCTTGCGAACCGAGATGATGCTGTATGCCCTGACTTTGGTGATCGGGCTGGGGCTGACCTTTTTTATCCACCGGGGGCCGGTTCTCCGCGTCAGAAAAAATATCGTCTCTTTCGGGGTCGAGCTACTCTTTGGCCTCAGCGTCGTTCTCTTTTTTCTACTTTATACCGGAGTCTTCAACAACTTAGCCGCTGCGGGGATCATCGGGCCGAGGCTGGCCGATATGGTCGATACCGCCCTTTTTTACATCACCGCCGCCGATTTTTGGCTGACCTTCCCGGCCGGGTTGCGAGCCATATGGATCAACAGCCCGGCCAGCGGTGGGCCGGAGATTGGGTCGGGCTGGGCCTGGACGGGGTTGGCCGGGGTGGGGCTGGCCGCCGTGAGCCTCATCAGCCCCCGCCGCTGGCGGCTGTGGCTCCTCATCGCCGGAGCGGGGCTGCTGAGTACGGTCAGCGCCGCTATTCTGTTCGACCCGACTCGCTACCGCACGATCCACAGCCTTTTTTTGGTGGCCCCTTATCTGCTGTTTATGGCTGCTTTCGTGGAGATGGCCCGGCGTGAGCGACGTTTTGAGATGACCCTCCTGGCCAGCAGCACGCTGCTCTACCTGCTGCTGGGCACGTTGGCCGTCATGCTCCGCCATGCGGGAACGCTGGCTAACGTCGAGTGGGGCACACGCTATCTGCTGTTGATGTATCCGCTGGGGAGCGTCTGCGCGGTGGTCGGCGGCTGGCATCTATACCGGGTCACACGCCCGCGCTGGCAAAAAATCGTCATTCTGGGCGCGGCTGTCGGCCTGATTGGCCTGAGCGGTGGCTATAACTGGCGCGGTTTCCACGAAATCCGGGAAACCAAAGCTGATCTGCTGCCCTATGCCCAGGCGTTGGATGTTATCGACCAACCGCTGGTGACCGATCTCATCTGGCTCCCGGCTGTCCTCTCCACCCATTTTGCCTCGCAGGAAATTTATGTTCTGCCTGAACGAAACGAGTTGTACACCTGGCTGGAGACTACCGAAGGCCAGGTCGATTCCTTTGTCTTTGCCGGATTTTTTGTGCTGACCGACGATTTTCTGGCCGAGTCGCCCGTGCCCGCCCGGATCAACCAGAGCCAGTTGGTGAAGGAGATTACTTTCACCGAGGTCAAGATAATGAATCGTACCCCTTCGGCCACCGAGTCACCCTGACCAGGCCCCCTGTCGCTCAAGGCCCACGTCACTGTGGCGGGGGATCAAAACAGAATCTCAACATAAATGCCACACAATACTAACAGCATCAACCCAAAATTGTGCTATGATAAGAGGCATAAAGGTGCTAAAACATTTAGCCGAATGGAGCGTGGAACAGTGACTCACGATCAAGAACAATCCAACGAC
>CAZWZZ010000201.1:0-3428 GCA_964638395.1 uncultured Caldilineaceae bacterium | reverse complement strand
ATTTAGCCGAATGGAGCGTGGAACAGTGACTCACGATCAAGAACAATCCAACGACGTTCTCGACGAAATGAAAGATACTCTCATCCGCAGCGTGCAGCACGAGCTACGCACCCCCGTCTCGATCATTATGGGCTATGCTGATCTCCTCAGCAGCGGGGCGCTGGGGGCGCTGGATGAGCCACAGCAGCAAGCGATTGACACGATTGTCGGTCAAGCGGACATCCTGCGTAACCTGGTGGAGCGGGTCACGCTTCTTCTGGATTTGACGGCTCACGAAGCGGCCCGGCAGCCGATGACCGTCAATGATGTGGTCAACACGGTCATCGAAGGGAATCAAAACGAGGCCCACCAGGCCGGCCTGACCCTGACAAGCGACCTGGCCGTGGATTTGCCCCTCATCTCCGGCAATCCGGGCTATCTGAAGCAAGCGATTGAATGTCTGGTCGAGAATGGTCTTAAATTCACCCCGCGTGGCGGTCGAGTCGAGATCAAGGCCGAGATTCAAGGGATGTGGGTCTATCTTCGGGTTCAGGATACCGGCATCGGCATCGACCCGGAGAAGATGGCCCATATCTTCGATAAATTTTACCAAATCGACGGCTCCATCACCCGCCAATATGATGGGTTGGGTTTGGGACTGGCCGTGGCCAAAGCGGTGGCCGAGGCCCACGGCGGCAGCATCGAGGTGGAGAGCGAACCGGGCCGGGGCAGTTGTTTCACGCTGAAAATACCGGCCCTGACGGCCCCGATTGAGCCGGTGGCCGTCCAGCCGAAACCCCGCCGCCGCATCTTGATCGTCGATGACGAAGCCTTTGTAGCGATGACCCTGCAAGAGGGGCTGGAAAAATTGCCCGACTGCGACATCGCCACGGCCACCAGCGGCCAGGAAGCCCTGCAATTCTTCCAGGAGCAGCCCTACGATCTGCTCATCACCGATTACCGCATGCCGGACATCGACGGCCTGACCCTGGCCGGACAGATTCAACAGTTGCATCCTCAGACCGCGACCATCGTCATCACCGCCTACGGCGACAGTGTCCTGCGCCACCACGCCCAGGAGATTGCCGTGGAACATGTGCTGGATAAGCCGGTTCAACTGTCCGAAGTGCGGCAAGTAACCTCGCAGGTGTTAGACAACATTCCGGTGGCTGTAACAAATGGTAGCCATCACACCACGCCCTCTTCATCGTATTAACCCCTGAAAACCCACAATCAGTAGACCGCAAGCGCATCCTGAGTAGACCGAGGCACGAGGTCGTATCGAAGGATGCTGCGGTCTACTGACAATCAAAAGACCGAACCTGCCACGGCGCTCGCTGATGTATATGAAAAATCATAAGGCGTTTCATCCAATTCGAGCGGCGGACGGGGGGAGCCTCACCGATATCTGGACTGCGTCCGAATTTGGCTGACACGCCTTTCTCGACATTTTGGGTTTGTGGAATGAGCGCCCTTCACCTAATCTTAAGGCTGGTGTGGCATGGTGACGTGATTGAAATCTGTTTAATTTTGTAGGTGTTGAAAACCTGCCAGGTTTGGACCAGCCCAGCGCTTCTGTATCCGATACCTACAAGATTTTTTACCCCTTGCAGGAAAAAAATGCTTTTGATGACCTCCAAACAGTTGGGTTCAATAATTCTTGTTTCCGGTCTAATCACCGCCCTCCTGACGCTCATCACCGCCTGCCGGTCGGCTCCCGCCCCCAACTGGCAGTGGGAGCGGGTCGAGGCGGGCCTGCCCCGGCGAGCGCTGGTCACCGCCGTCGCTGCCGATCCAACGGACGGCGACCGCTTATGGGCCGGGCTGTACGCCGCCGGGGGTTTGGCCAGCAGCGCCGACGGCGGCCAAAGCTGGCAGACCGGGGCCGACGGCCTGGCCGATAACCCTATTTTCGATCTGCTGGCCCCGCCCCCCTCCGAGCGGCGGGCCGAGGGTGAGGTCTGGGCCGCCACGCGGGACGGTCTTTTTGTCAGTCAGGAAGATGGCGAGATATGGCAAGCCGTCACCGAGGAGTTGCCGGCGGTCGCCGTTTTTGCGCTGGCCGTTGATGGAACGGGCCGGCTGTACGCCGGGCTGGATGATGCCGGGGTTTATGCCGAGACGAGCGACGGGTGGGAGCCATTGGGAACGGATGAAACGTTAGCAACAACGGCGGTCATTGCCCTGGACGTGTCGGCGGATGGCCAACAGATTTACGCGGGCACGGCGGGAGCCGGCATCTTTGCCAGCCGGGACGGGGGACAAACGTGGCGGGCTGCCTATCCGGAGCGGTACGCGCCCAACATCAGCCTCAACCCGACCGACCCAACCCAGGCCGTAGCCAGTCTGCGCGATGAATTGGTGCGGACCCAGGATGGCGGTCAATCCTGGCACACCCTGCCGGTTGAGTGGGCGCAGGCCGAGGTCGTCTCGCTGCTGTGGCTGGCGGATGGCACGCTCGGCGCGGGCACGGGCCGGGGTGACGTGTACCGCAGCATGGATGGGGGGGACTCCTGGCAAGCCGGACAGGCGGGATTGTCCGGCAATGGCGGCGTCCTCGATCTGGCCCTGGCCGGTCGGCAATTTTTGGCCGCCGGTTGGACCGGCGTCTACGGCAGCCAGGCCGGCGGCGAAACGTGGCGGGAATTAGCCCCCTCGCTTGGCACGCCCCAGGCCCAAACCTTGCTGGCGACAGAACGGGGGCTACTGTTGGGCACACGCACCGGGCTGTACCGCTGGCAGACGGCGAGCGAGACGTGGGAACCGCTGCCGTTTGAGTTCCCCCCCGGCGGCTTGCAATCGCTGGCTGCCGATCCGCTCGATGAAACGCGGCTCTACGCCGGCACCGCCGGGGATGGTCTCTACCGCAGCGATGATGGCGGCCGGTCGTGGGAGCGCCTGCCCGGCATTGGCTTCGGCATCCCCGCCCTGGCCGTCGATCCCGCCAACCGCGACCACCTCTACATTTTGGCTGCCTGGGAGCGGGTGTACGAAAGCAAAGATGGCGGTCAGACCTGGCTGGCCAACTGGGATGGCCTGGGCGAAACGTTAGAAACGACCAGCCTCGCCGTCACCCCCGCGAACGGCGGCTCGGTCGTCTATGCCGGGGCGGAGACGGGCCTCTTCCGTAGTCGCAACGGTGAAGATTGGGAGTGGGTGGCCCAAGAGATAGTCGATCAGTCGGTGCTGGCCCTGCTGATCCAGCCCACCCCGCCCGCTTCCGGCGGCAGCCCAATTCTCTACATCGGCGCAACACGGGGCGTGTATCGCAGCCTCGATCAGGGACAAACTGTTCAGTCCTGTACGCACGACACCCTCGGCTGGGGCTGCGGCCTGGAAAACATCTCCGTGACTGCCCTGCTGGCCGATCCCAACCATCAAACGCATCTCTACGCCGGGACGGCCTACAACGGCGTCTATCGCTCGACCGACAGCGGCCACACCTGGCA
>CAZWZZ010000200.1:0-9047 GCA_964638395.1 uncultured Caldilineaceae bacterium | reverse complement strand
TAAAGATCACTAACCATCTGCCGGTCTTCGCTGGCATAACTGAGGAAAATTTGGATTTCTTGAGATACGTCAGAGGTGTTTTTTGGAACACTTACGGTGTTTAGGTCATAAACAATTTGACGTTCTTTGTCGTGTGCAACAGAGTCTGGTTTATCAATTTGTAGTTTTTTATCAATGGGGACTGGTCCACTTTTCAATAATGCAATTGCATATGAAGCGGCAACGTCACAAGCGTACAAGCGCCATTTTTTAACCTCATCCGAACTCTTGCTCTCGTCAGCTAAATCGGATACACCACGTACCATAAAAAAACCAGGGGGTCTGGCCGCTTGAAATGAAGCTGTTGCGACACCGCTTGCCTCCATCTCTACACCTATGAGTTTGGACCACGTTTGATAATATTTGGTCAAAGCGTCACCAAATGCAATCACTTTGTCCCCTGATGCAATGGGACCTATAAAAAGTTTTGGATTTCCATCCAGTGGGCGTGGGGTAGTTATTAGAGCTTGACCTTTTTTTTTGTTAAAATTCTGAAAGGCACCAATAAGTCTTGGGTCAGCGCGATGAATTTCCCAGCGTATTTGTGAGCCATCAGCCGTCAGCTTTTGCAGTTCATAATCTATAATCTGATCAGAGATAAGAACGTCTCCGAGACTTATTTTTTTTGAGGCCACACCTCCCGCAATGCCAACAAGAAGTACATAGCGAGGCTGCCATCGGCGAATAGCATCCGCCGCCGAGATAGTGGCTTGCACACGCCCCATTCCTAATAGTGAAATTAAGATAACTTGATAAGTGCCTTTCGTCCCATCAGGAAATGTGGTCTGAACCTCTGCTTGATAGTAAACGCGAATATCACTATCGGTCGGGTTGAGTTGTTGATACCTCGGCAATTTATCAAGCACTGCGTCTCGTTCTTCCTCAAGCGCCGTGACGATAAGAAAGTCAATTGGCAATTTTGGTGGGTTGTTTTGGTCGTCGGGAATACTATTAAAGGTAGAAATGGGAGGCTTCTTTTCAGTTGATTCCGGTGAGATTTCTTGGTCCTCCTTAGGTGTCTCCTTTTTTTGGGATTCGGTTTTGTGAGGTTGTTTTTCAACTGCTTGTTGACTTTGAGCAGGGTTTGGATTGAATTCAGAGGATTCTACAGAGACACTTTCGGGAGAGGCACTAGATTGTTGAGAATCCTTGATTTCTCCCAGTTTCATCTGTAGTTGCTGAATTTCAGACTCTATTTTTTTTATTTCCATAGGAATGCTAGGGTCAACTCTGATTCCCAGGAAGGCTTGTTGTTTTCTGAGTTCTCGTAAGCGGTCTTCATGAATTTTTATCAAGTCTTTGTTTTCATCTTGAAGCGACATCAGATAATCCTTTTATCTTATCTTAAAAACAACAACACCCCACTCCCCTTCCCAGGCGAGTGAGGCATCATCCCATCTCATTTCAAAGAACAAAAAGGCGAAGGCTGAGGCTGAGGCGAAGGAATTAAGCCTCGCCCTCATCATCAACGGAGGCCAGGGTAGCCTCCAGGTCACGCAGGCGGGAGGTTTTCCCCGACGCCGCCGTCAACAAACGCGCCCCGCTGCCGGCGTCGGTCAGTTCCGCCCGGTGACCACGCTCATCCGGGCTGAGCCACAAGCCGGTCGTCTCGCTGAACAGGCGGCCCTGAGCATCCGGCGCAAGGGGCCGGTACGCGGTTCCGGCCAGTACACCATCGCTTCAATCCCTTGTGACCACCAAAATTATAAAACAAGGGCCACCATAGGTCAAACGAAAGTCGATTCGTTAGGCCATCCCTATCAGCAACGGGCCTGTTGGGGGTGGTGGCCATTGTCATCCGCCTCCTCTGGAGATCCCATTTGACTTATTGCCTAAAGTATATCACTATTAAAAAGCTGTTTCAAAAGCGGAGACTGACGAATTTATCCACAGATACTCCCAGATACTCCCAAATTTTGGGATGGTTAAAAACCCCAGGCAGTTAGCTTGACGCTTAGCTCACAGAGTCCGTAAAACGTAAGCCGTAAAACGTAAAAATTTGGCGACATAGCGGCCATTACGCTTTACGTTTTTCGTTTTACGGGCGGTCAGATGTCAATCTAACTTTAACCACGCCCAAATTTTTTATCCCCATTTTGATGTTATCTGTGAAAATCTGTGGCCATCTGTGGACTTTTCAGGCGGACTCTAACGAGTGACCCGCCGGGTATGATTGATATAACTTGGAGGCCCGGCCAAAAGGAAACGGACAGCGTATGACACCACAGATCGTATCACGAGGCTTTCTCCCGGCCACCGACCCCCTCCACCATCTACCGGAGAAGTGCGCTGCGTGGGAGACGTTGGGCGAGGAGCTACCAAAGCTGGTTCTCAGCGACCACCTCCGCTCGCGGGTGGAAAAGATGTCCCCCTTTCCCCTGTCGGCCCTGGTGTCGGCGGCAGCCTATTGGCGGGCGGCGACACTGCTGGCCTACATCACCAGCCTGTATGTGTTGGGCGCGTTGACGGGTAAACCGGTGCAACGTATCCCGGCGGTGCTGGCCCGGCCTTTCTATGAAGTGGCCACCCACCTGGGCATCCCCCCGATTCTCTCCTACGCCCTGCAAGCAATGCGGAACTGGCGACGGATCGACCCGGCGGGTCCGGTGGCGGTCGGGAACCTGACCCTGCTGCACAACTTTCTGGGTGGGATGGATGAAGAGTGGTTCGTCACCCTGCACATCAACATCGAAGCCGTGGCCGGCCCGGCCCTGGCGGCGCTGCGTCCGGCGCAGACAACGGTCGCGCAAGAGGACGACCCGACCTTGCGCCAACATCTCCTGACCATCGCCGAGACGTTGCAGGCAATGTACGACCTGCTGGGGCGAATGACGGAGCGGTGTGATCCCTACATCTATTACCACCGCGTCCGGCCCTTTATGTTTGGCTGGAAGGATAACCCCGCTTTACCGGAGGGCATCATTTACGAGGGGGTTGCGGCGTATGGCGGGCGACCGGTGCAGTTGCGGGGCGAAACCGGGGCGCAGAGCGGTATCATCCCGGCTCTGGATGCAGCCCTCGGTATCCGTCACGAGCGGGACGAGATGCGGATTTATCTGCGGGAGATGCGGGATTATATGCCGCCCCGCGACCGAGCCTTCATCGAACAGATAGAGCGGGGGCCATCGATTCGGGCGTACATCACCGAGCGCCAGGCTGCCGTACCCGATTTGCGGGCGGCCTACAACCTGGCCCTGGAGAAGCTGATCCAATTTCGGCAACGCCACATCGAATTCGCCACGCTCTACATCCTCAAACCGGCCCAGGCCACCGAAGCCGTCGGCACGGGCGGCACGCCCTTTACGTTTTATCTCAAGAAACACATTAAAGAAACCGAGGCTCACCTGTTGTGAGAGAGGCACCACGTTGACCACCCATCCCTACTTACCTAAAAATTTCGATAATGTCAATTGGGTCGGCCCGGAGGATTATGCCTATGCCGTCAGCGGCTTGATCCATTGCGTGCAACTGCCGCCGGCGGCCGATTTTGATGACCCCGCGCCGGTGGTGGTCATGCTCCACGGTTGGGGCGGCAACGAGAGCGTGACCTGGATTTTCAAGCAGTCGATGCCGGACCAGGCCGCCATTGTCACCCCCCGCGCCCCGCTGCTGGTGGATGAGGGCCGTTACGTCTGGTTCCGGCGGCGGGCTGATCGACCGACCCAGCCGGAGCCGGAGACCCATGACACGGCCCTGACCAGGTTGCAAAAGTTCATCTCCAGCCTCGACCAACTCTACCCCATTGATCCGGCCCGGCTGTTTCTGCTCGGCTTTAGTCAGGGCGGGGCGATTGGCAACAATTTGGTGATGACCAGGCCGGAATTGATAGCCGGGATGGTCTCCCTGGCCAGCTTTGTGCCGTCTCTGCCCGCCTCCCGCTCGCCGGTTGCCTTGCTCGACAACTTCCCTGTTTTCATCGCCCACGGCAGCCGCGACGACGTCATTCCCCCGGAACAGGGTCGGCTTACCCGCCAGCGTTACGAAGATTTGGCCGCTGACGTCACGTATGGGGAGTATGAGGTCGGCCACAAGATGACGATGGCAGGCTTGAAGGATTTGAAGCGGTGGTTAGCCCGGGTGATTGGTTGAAAAATTTCGTTTGTGTCAGGACTTACGCAGTTGCCCTATTTCACACCTCCCTCGATCCCCCCACGAATCGGGGGGAAGATCACTCCTTCCCCGTGGCGGGGGAGGCTGGGAGGGGGTTTTGATCCATCCACCCCACCCTTCCAAAACTTCCAACCCAATCGGTTGTACTGACCCCCCGGCTTTGATATAATCAAACTAAGGGAGTGCCAGAAAAATAATGATCCCAAAAATCGGGGCTTGGGGTCATTTGTCCTTTGTCAGTAGTCCGTTGCAAAGGACAAAGGACAACTGACCACTGACTCATCATCCAACTTTGGGATCATTTAAATCTTGGAACTGCCTAACATCAAATGCGTAAATTCAACGCAAGGAGACCAAACCGTGACCAACATCGTACCCATTCAAAACATCGCCGACCACGTCGGGGAAGAGGTGACTATTCAGGGCTGGCTGTACGCCAAGACCGGCAAGGGCAAGCTGCAATTTCTGCAAGTGCGGGACGGAACCGGCATTATGCAGGCGGTGCTGTTCAAACCCAATTTGTCTCAGGAAATTTTCGAGGCGGGCAAGCGTCTGTCCCAGGAGTCGTCGCTGACAGTGACCGGCACGGTCAAGGCCAATGAGCGAGCGCCGGGCGTGCCGGGCGGCTATGAGATCGACACCGTCTCGCTGGAGGTGATTCAGGAGGCGGAGGAGTATCCCATCGGGCCGAAGGAACACGGCGTCGAGTTTCTGCTGGAAAATCGGCATCTGTGGCTTCGCAGCCGTTTGCAGTGGGCCATCCTCCGCATCCGGGCCACGGTGATGCGGGCCTGCCGCGATTGGCTGGATGGTCAGGGCTTTGTGGAGATGAGTACGCCCATCCTGACCCCGGCCGCGGGCGAGGGAACCAGCACCCTGTTCGAGGTGGATTATTTCGATGAGATCGTTTACCTGGCCCAGACTGGCCAACTGTACAACGAGGCCAACATCTACGCTTTTGGCAAGGTCTACTGCTTTGGCCCCACCTTCCGGGCCGAAAAGAGCAAGACCCGCCGCCATATGACCGAATTTTGGATGCTGGAGCCGGAAATGGCCTTCTGTGATCTGGAGGGGTTGCTGGAGATCGAGGAGCAGATGGTCAGTTACGTCGTCCAGCGCTGTCTGGAGGAGCGGGCCAACGAACTGGAGGTGTTGGAGCGGGATGTGTCGCTCCTGGAGAAGGTTGTGCCCCCCTTTCCCCGCCTCTCCTACGACGAGGCCCTGGAGCGTATCCAAAAAATTCAGACGGAGACGGATGATCCCGACTTGAAGGCGTTGTTAGAGATCGAGTGGGGTCAGGATTTCGGTAGCCCCCACGAGACGGAGCTGACCAAACAGTTCGACCAGCCGATTTTTATCTACGGCTTCCCGACCGTGGCCAAAGCCTTTTATATGGAACCCTGGCCCAACCGCCCGGAGGTGTGCAAGAGCGTCGATCTGCTGGCCCCGGAGGGGTATGGCGAAATCACCGGCGGCAGCGAGCGCATCAGCGATCCCGATCTGCTGCTGAAACGCATCCACGAGGAAAATCTGCCGGAGGAAGCCTTCCAATGGTATCTCGATCTGCGAAAGTATGGCAGCGTGCCCCACAGCGGTTTCGGTCTCGGCATCGAGCGCACCGTGGCCTGGATCTGCGGTATCCACCACGTCCGCGAAACCAACCCCTTCCCCCGGACGCTGGGTCGGGTGTATCCGTAAAATGAGGTACTTCATTATCATGACCCAAGACGCTGCACCACCACCAACGTTACATCGTCGTGCTGGTGGAGACCGTTGGCGAAGGTGTGGGCGGCTTCGAGGAGGGAGTTGAGGATGACTGCCGGGGGCTGGCCCCGCAATTCTTCCAGAAGCGAGCGGACGCTTTCAAAGCCGAACATCCCGCCATATTTGTCGTTCTGCTCGATCAGACCGTCCGTATAAAAAACGAGGCTGTCTCCCGGTAGCAGAGTGAAGCTTCGTTCTTGATAGCTCAAGTCGGGCAAGATACCGAGAGGCAGACGGTTGCCCGGTGTTTCGATCAAGTCGATGGGCTGGCCGTTGGCGGAGACCAGGAAGGGCGAGAGTTGGCCGCCGTTGCTGAAACAGACCTGGTTGCCGTCGGGCCGGAGCAGGGCATAGGAGAGGGCCACGAAGGAGCCTTTGGGCACGTCCCCGTACAGGAGGCGGTTGGTCTGGGACATCACCTCGGCGGGGGAGCGATAATCGGAGCCTTTGGCGCTGACGACGCTCTGGGCGCTGGCCATCAGCATAGCCGCCGGAATGCTCTTGCCGGAGACATCCCCGACCACAACGCCGAGCAGACCGTCGGTGCGCTCCACAAATTCGTAGAAATCGCCGCCGGTTTCGCGGGCCGGAATACAGGCGGCGGCGATGGCCCAACCGGGCAGGTCGGGGATGTGGTTGGGCAAGAAGCCCCGCTGTATCTGGCTGGCGATGCTCAATTCCTGCTCCACCTGTTTGACCTCGACCTCATACAGCCGGGCATTTTCCAGGGCCACGGCGGCCAGATCGGCAAAGCCGGTGACCAGTTTGCTGTCCGGCTCCTGATAAAAATCCGACTGCAAATGATCGACCGACAGCACGCCGATGAAGCGGTTGGAAACCAGTAATGGCACGCCGATCCAGCTCCGAATAGGCGTCGGGCCATCGTGTCGCCAGCCCACAAAATCCCGGGTATCCGGGATGACGATGGGGCGGCGCGTGCTGGCGATGACTTGAAAGTGGGGGGCGTCGGCATAGGTGAAGCGCATCTGTTTGAGGCCGGCTTCGTTGGGAAACCCGATCCCGGCCACGATGTGAAAGGCGTCATCGTCCCGGAGGATGATCGAGCTACTGTCGAAGTCGATGACCCGCTCCAATTGGCCCAAAATGCGGGCCAGAACATCATCCAGGTTGAGGGTTTCGTTCAGAATAGCGGCCACCTCCCGCAGCGTATCGGCCTGAATACGGGCGGCCCGCTCCGCCTGGTAGGTCTGGGCGTTGGTCACGGCGATGGCCATCTGGTCGGCCACGATGCGGGTCAGGTTTAGCTCTTCGTCGGTGAAGTGGCGCTTTTCTTTGATCGAGTCGAGGCCGATGGAGCCGATGAAGCGGTCATGCACCACCAGCGGCGCAATCAGGATCGATTGGATGCCGGCGGCTTGTAAATTTACCCGGCTTTGGCCCAGTCGTTCATCATTTTGAGCATCAAAGCTATGGAACAGGTGGCGACTTTCCAAACTTTCTCGAAAAGCGGGCGACTCGATGGAAATTTGCTGACCGACCATACCGGTGGGGGGATACTCGGCCACGATCCGGCCCATGCCCCCCGTTTCAAACAAAATCAACCCACAATGATCGACCCCCATCAGCCGCACGAATTGTTCACAGGCGGTGTTGAGAACTTCATCCAGATCGAGTGAGGCGTTGAGAGTGGAAGAAATATCCTGGATGCGTCGCCACTGTTCGGCGCGGCGGGCCTCATCCCGCAGGCGGGCCTGCTCCACGCTGTAGAGGCGGGCATTTTCGATAGCCACGGCAGCCTGGGTGGTCAACAGCTGCAAGACATCCATCTCCTCCGTGGTCACGCTGCGCGTTTGGGCATAGAAGGCGTTGAGGACGCCCAAAACCTGCTCCCCCTTTTTGAGAGGGACGCTGGTGATGGCCCGGAAGCCGTGGGCCTCCCCCTTGTCTTGATAGAGCGGATGGGACAGAACGTCGGGGATGGTGATAAATTCGCCGGTGCGGGCCACGTGGGCGGTCAAGCCACTCTTGCGCGGCGATGCAATCTTGACCTGCAACTGCCCTTCGGTGTCCAGCATGGCGGCCAGGGTGAAGGAGTCGCTCGGTTCATCATACAGATAAATACGGACCTGCCCGGCGTTGAGCAGGGTCGAGGCGGCGGTGGTCACGGCGTTGAGAACATCCTCCAGGTCGAGCGAGGCCATTCTGACTTCGATCTCCTGAACCGAGGCCAGCAACTCGGCCCGCTTTTTGGCCTGGCCGTACAGTTTGGCGTTGTTGATAGCGATAGCCGATTGGCGGGCAAAGGCCCAAGCCAGGGGGATATGGCTCTCGTCAAAGCGGTTGGGGGCGTAGCCATCCATATTGAGGACCCCGACCACTTGGCCCCGGACGATGAGGGGCACGCCCAGCCAGGAACGGAGGGGGCTGTCCGGGTAGGTAATCCAGCCGGGCTGGTGCCGGGTGTTGGTCACTAATAAGGGGCTTTTGGTGTCGAAAATCTTGGCAGCCCCCCACAGATCATCAAGGGGGATGATTTGTTGCGTGGTGAAGCGATTGTATTCTCCCCGCCAGGCTTTCAACTGAACGCCTCCTTCGACCCACAAATAAATCGAACTGCCGTCAACCGGAATGACCTGCTCCAACTGTTCCAGGATGAGGGGCAAAATTTCATCCAAATCCAGCGTTTCACCGAGGGCCTGGTTGACCTTCTGGAGGATGTCGGATTGGCGGCTGCTCTCGGCGGCGGTTTCCAGAGCGCGGGTGTAATCGACGGCGACGGCTATTTGATTGCCGATGATGTGGCCCAGTTCGATCTCGGCCGGGGTGAAGTGGCGTTGGCGGTGGATCATATCCAGGCCAACCCCGCCGACCAGTTTATCTTTGACGATGAGGGGGATGATCAGAATCGATTGGATGCCCAGCGTGCGCATCGACGCCTGGGCCGTGCCCATCGACGGATCATTCTGGGCGTCAAAGACGGCGGCCGGCTTCTGCTCCCGCTTCAACCGTTGGGCCAGGGGATAGCCGACCAGCGACAGTTTCATCCCGACGATGCCGTGGGACGGGTATTCCGCCACGATTGTCCCTTCCAAATCCTCCAGGCCGAAGAACAACACCCCGCAATGATCGACCTCGAACATCTCCACCAAGTGGCGACCAACCCGGGTCAACAT
>CAZWZZ010000199.1:2437-9065 GCA_964638395.1 uncultured Caldilineaceae bacterium | reverse complement strand
GCCCCGACCAACTCACGCCCGGTAGCGATGATGGCATCGAGAGCGGCCTCGCTCTCGGCTTCGGCATAGACGCGCAGAACCGGCTCAGTCCCAGAGGGACGGATCAGCAGCCAGCTATCATCGGCCAGATGGTACTTGACCCCGTCATAACTATCCACCTTGACCACCGACTCCCCGGCAATCTGCTGGGGAACGCCATCCAGCAATCGCTTGACCATCTCAGCCTTAGCCACGAAGCTCTTCAGACGGATGTCATCCCGGCGATAGATGGCCGGACCGACGCTCTTCTGCAAATCGGCCACAATCTCGCTGAGAGGTACGCCGGCTTCGGCCACAATCTCCAGCAGCAGTAGGCCCATCAAGATGCCGTCCCCTTCGGGAATATGCCCCTTGATGCTAATCCCCCCCGACTCTTCGCCACCCAACAAGACATTATTTTTCAACATCAAATCGGCGATCACATCAAAGCCGACCGGCGTTTCGTGCAAGGTCAGGTCATACTGTTTGGCCAGGCGGTTGAGCATAAAAGTACTGCTGATGGTTTTGGCTATATCGCCCGTCATCCCTCGCTTTTCAACCAGATAACGCACCGCCAGGGACATAATGGTGTGGGGATCAACAAAATTCCCCTGCTCATCCACAGCTCCCAGACGGTCGGCATCCCCATCGGTGGCCAGGCCGACGTGGGCATTTTCGCGCTGAACCATCGTCACCAGTTCTTTCAAGTTACGCCCGACCGGTTCAGGGTGGATGCCGCCAAAGCCGGGGTTGCGCTCGCTGTGCAAGTCATAAATCGTGGTCAACGTTCGGGATAGAATTTCACGGTAGACGCCCCGCCCGGAGCCATACATAGCGTCGGCCACCACTTTTAGCTCACCATTAGAAATAATGTCCATATTGACCAGATTGCTGGAAAGATGTTCGTAATAGGGCCAGGCCGGATCGAAACGGCGGATCAAGCCTTGATCTTCGGCCTTTTGATAATCCATCAAATTGGCCCCGATGCGATCATTGATGACAAACAGCTTTTGCTCGATGGCGTTGATCTGTTGTTTGGAGGCAGCGCCGCCGTAGTCGGCCTTGATCTTGAAGCCATTGTAACGGGGCGGGTTGTGGCTGGCCGTAATCATCACCCCGCCGATAGCATTTTTGTGGACGATGTTGTAGCTGATGGCCGGCGTGGGGGCATCGGCCCGGGCCAGGTGAGAGACGATGCCATTGGCGGCCATAACCCGGCCCACCTCCGCCGCAAAGCGATCCGACAGAAAGCGGGTATCAAAGCCGATGACGATCTCCGGGTGGCTGTCTGGCCCGGCCAGGTCGAGCAGGTGATCGGCTGTGGCCTGGCTGACCAGACGCAGATTTTCAAAGGTGAAGGTTTCGGCAATGACGGCTCGCCAGCCATCGGTGCCAAATTTGATAGACATTGGGTTAACTCCTTATGATGTTCGAGGTTCGTAGGTGTGCCAGCGAATTTTCAAGTACGCTCGCATTTCTTCAAGCTCAAGGGCCTGAGCGGCGACGGTTCCTTCACAGCCAACCAGAGACAATCCGGCAATCTCTTGCCAGAAGGCCGCCAGGCGACCTTGATAGATGGGAAAGAGGGCGTGAACGATTTGATACGGATCACGATCCCCTTTGTTAAACACGACGGCAAAATCATACAATATTCTGGCCCAAAAATCAGCAGGAAAATGGAAGCGGTCGGGGGGCAAGGCGGCCAAGCCCTCCAATTGGGCCAAATTTTCCTCCGTCAGGATCGCCTGCCACAGCCGGCGATGCTCGATCCAGCCCAGTGCCAGGGCATCGAGCAACGGGACAGGGTCCTGGATAGGGGCCGGATGGGGCCGGGAGGAGGGTGTCCCAAAGCGAGTCAGGGTGGGCAGGGCGTAGGTTTGATCGAACTCGGCCCAGGCCTCTTCATAAAAGTGAAGCTGTCGTAGCAAAACAGTGACGACATCATGAAAGTAGTTTTTGAAAGCCGGGGGCAGATGGGCCGCACCGTTGCCGTTGGTCGGGGGCAGGGTGGTTGTCTTTTCGCCGAGGGCGGTCTGGGCCACCCGCCAGCCGTTGACCACGCCATAAGTAGCCAACCAGGGAGAAAAGCCGGCAGTGGCCGCCTCCGTCTCCCAGATGTCCTCATCCAGAACGGCAGTGGCCAGACGGGGAGACAGGGCAAAGTCGGGAGCCGCCGGATGGCGCACTCCACAGCCCCACAGGGCACGAAACAGAGGATAGACGATGAGGTCGCTCAGGCTACTGGCCGGGGCCAGGGGCGACCATTGATAACGGGGCAGCACCAAATCGGCTTTATCGGTCAGGATGAGGTGGGCCAGCCCGGCTACCCAGGCAGGCGTTATGCTGACCGTGTGGCTATCGAGAATGATGATAGCTCTGGCATCCAGGGCCAGGGCCGCATCGAGCAAAGCAGCGGTGGCGCTGCCCTGGCCCAGCGGTCCCTGGTAGCGCCCCGCCACCACCTGGCTGGAGATATCCAAACCGGCAGCCTGAGACTTGACCGCCCGGCGGGTCGTGGCCTTCAAACCGGCATCGGCATTGACCAGCGCCGTCCGCAGATGGGGATAATGATCCTGGAGACCTTGTAAGGCCACCTGGGCCACCTGGATGGCGCTGGCTGTATTTTTATAGGTAGCCAGGCCGATCACAATATCGGCCCGGCCAATTTTTTTTAATTGTTGCTGCGCCTGGGGACGCAAAATCGGATAGTACATAAAATAATAGGTCTCTTATTGACCCAGCGCATCGGCGGCAGTGTCCACGGCTTCGTCAGGTGTCGCCTCGCCATTGATAACCTGAACAACGGCTTGCTGGATAATCCGTCCCAACTGATCGTAGCCGATGAAACCGGGTTGGGGCTGGGCCGTATTCAACTGTTCGGCCAGAAATGCCCAGTACGGATCATCACCGGCCACTTGTTGAAAAGCGGTGTCGCGGGTCGGGATCGAGTTGTTGGCCCGGTTCCAGGCCGAATTGTTGCTCGTTGATAGAAACCATTCGATCAAACTCAACGCGGCGGCCTGATGTTCGAGATTGTCACTATCAGTGACCAGAACCAACACCCAGCCATGCATAATGTTAACGGGCGTTCCCCCGGCTGTTTGGACCGGCATCGGGCCAAAGGCGGTGTTGTTTAGGGTGTCCCGGTCTGTCAGATATTGCCGCACCGATGTCTGGGCGATACCGGCCTGCCCTTCGAGATAGAGGGGCCAGGTTTCCTGCACAGTGGAGGCTTGTAGGACCGCAGTTGGGTCAATCGTGCCATTCTCAACACCCTCTTGATAAAATTCCAAAATTGTTCGCAACACGCTCTCATCAATTGTAGGAGAACCCTCGCCATCTAGCAACCTGCCCCCGGCCGAAAAATATTGAGCCAGAGTCAGATCGTTGACGAGACCGTTGACACCACGGGCCGGGAAGATATAACGGGTGCCAGTGGTCAGCACAGTACGCCACACCAACGGTGGTTCCTCAAAAATGGACGTATTGTAGACGGTATGCTCCATTTCAAGACCGAGCGGAACCCCGACCAACTCATCCTGGACCGTGCCCATCCGCCGGGCGGCCGGCAGCAAATCTTGGTTGATCGACCGATCCAGCTTGCCATCGAGCGATTGGATGAGGCCGGCAGTGTAAGCCTGGTTGAGTTCGGTGGCAGCCATAATGGCCACGTCAGGCAGGACAGAGGGGGCAACCTCTTTAGCCGTCCCCAGAAAATCAAGAACACCACCCTTACCGGTCGCTTTTTTGAGGATGACTTCGACGTCGATATCGGGGTTGGTCCGCTGAAAGTTACGCAGGCTGCTGCCGAAGAAATCCCCTGCCTCCCCTTCGGCTTCGGGAGAAATAGGTTCGACGGCCCACAGCACCAGGGAGCCAACCTCCTCCTCAACCGCTTCGGGCGACGACGTGGGGGAGGCGACCGGCGTCCGTACCACCGAGGTCGCTGTTGGCGATGTAGTCGGCGTCGGGGGCGGGGTTGCTTCTTGACACCCAAGCAACAGAATGGTCACAAAAATTATCAGGCTCGCCCCAAGCGTCCTGTCTTGTTGTTTCACGCTGCAAAAAATGTTCATACGCTCTCGTTACAGTCTGAACCAGGCCGAAAATTTACGACTTTATTATACCACGAGGTTTAAATTTTCAGTACTTGCTCATTCGATTGGCTTTTGTTAGAATTAGACCCCAAAATGAACAACATAGGGAGTATACTGATGGATTTAGCGAAGACAATTCGAAGTGTACCAGATTTTCCGATTGAGGGTATTCTGTTTTATGATATTACGACGTTGTTGAAAAACCCGGCCGCCCTAAAAGAGAGTGTGGATCGGCTGTTTGACCATTATCAAAACGCCGGGATCGACGTTATTGTTGGCATCGAGTCACGGGGCTTTATCTTTGGGATGCCGCTGGCCTACCACCTGGGGGTGGGCTTTGTGCCGGTCCGGAAGCCGGGCAAGTTGCCGGCTGAGACTATCGAGGAAAGTTATGCCCTGGAGTATGGAACCAACACCCTCGAAATCCACGTGGACGCTATCGAACCGGGGCAAAAGGTGCTGGTCGTCGATGATCTGCTGGCCACGGGCGGCACGGCCCAAGCCACTTGCCAACTTATCGAGCGGTTGGGGGGGGAAGTGGGCGGTCTGGCCTTTGCCATTGAGTTGTCCTTTTTACAAGGACGAAAGAAGCTACCGGGATATGACATTTTCTCGCTGGTGGCCTATGCGGAATAGCGCCTGACAATCAGCCACCCAGCCACAAGTGAAATAACTGGTCGTACTCTTTCTTGAAAACAGATCGCTTGAAACCCTGGTCAGTTGACCAGGTAAAAATCTGGACAGATGATTAGGCATAACGCTCCCCAGATGACGGGCGTCAGCGGGGAGTGTTTGCCTTATACTGCGGAAGCGAAAGGAGTGCGTTATGAGAAAACCCCGACTTTACTTTGTCTACTTGCTCACCATTCTCTTTTTTATCCTGCCTGGTTCGGTTCTGGCCCAAACCGAATCAGATACCGTGGTTCGGGCTATTCTTTTCTACTCCCCTAGTTGCCAACATTGCCATCACGTGATAACCGAAGTTCTAGTCCCAATGACCGAAGAGTATGGCGATCAGCTCCAGGTCGTCGGTATTGATACCTCCCAGCCCAATGGTTCGGCGCTGTACCAGACAACCATAAATCACTTTCAAATTCCCGACGAGCGCCGAGGCGTGCCCACATTGATCGTCAACGATGTCATTTTAGTGGGCAGTGGCGAAATCCCGGACCAGTTTCCGACAATGGTCGAAGAAATTCTGGCAGACGGGGGCAACACCTGGCCCGACATTCCCGGTCTGGCCGACGCCCTCTCGACCGACGCCGAGCCGGAACCAACGCCGACCCCGACACCCGAAGCAACTCCGACGCCGATTGCCCTGGGCACATCGGTCGCCGCCGCCGGCGAAGCGGCCTCTAACACCCCAGCGGTCTATATGGCCTACTTTTTCGACCCGACCTGTCTCGATTGTGCCCGGGTCAGCGCCGAGTTGGATGCGTTACAACGGGACTATCCGAATTTAGTCGTCCAGAGATTCGACGTCAATGAAGAAGCGGCTCTCAACGAGGCCCTGTCTGAAAAGTATGACGTCCCGGCTGAACACCGGTTGATGGCTCCCTTTATTTTCGTCGGCGATGTCGGTTTGGCCGCGGACGAAATCACGGCCTCCACCCTGGAGTCGATCATCGAACAGCCTGAGGCCGCGGCCTTAACCCCCCCCTGGGAAAATCTCGATGTTGAACCTGAGACCGCCACCCGCCGCATCGCGGAGCGGTTCAAAGATTTTAGCCTGCTGGCCGTGGCCGGGGCCGGGTTGCTCGACGGGGTTAACCCCTGCGCCTTTACCACCATCATTTTTTTCGTTTCCTATCTGGCGTTGGTTGGGCGTAAGGGGCGGGACATTCTACTGGTCGGGTCGGCTTTCACCCTGGCCGTCTTTCTGACCTATCTGGCGATGGGCCTGGGCCTGGCCGAAGTGGTTCGCCAAATCAGCGCCTTCGCCCTGATCGGCCGTCTGATTTATGGGGCAACTGCCCTGATTTGTTTGGTTTTGGCGGTGATGAGCCTGTGGGATTACATCAAAATTCGGCAGGGGCGTCTGACGGAGATTTCCTTACAACTGCCCAAGGCCCTCAAGCGGCGGGTTCACGATACGATCCGCACCAGCAGCCGCATGCGGGGCTTCGTGGCGGCAGCCTTCGGGGCCGGCATCCTGGTCAGCATTTTCGAGTTGGCCTGCACCGGCCAGGTTTACCTGCCGACCATCGTTTTTGTGACCGGCATCGCTGAGATGCGCTGGCTGGCTGTGGCCTATTTACTGCTCTACAACGTAATGTTTGTGGTGCCCCTGATCATCGTCTTCGGCGTCACCTACTTTGGAACCAGCAGCCAAGACTTGACCCGCGTATTTCAAGAGAACGCCGGGACCGTCAAACTGCTGACGGCCTTGCTCTTTGCACTGTTGGGGGGCTGGTTGGGGTATATGATTTTGACTATATAAGATCAGATCAAGGGGGATGGTTCAGACAGGTTGAGCAACGTCACCCCGTAAAACGCAAAACGTAAAGCGTAAG
>CAZWZZ010000199.1:0-2337 GCA_964638395.1 uncultured Caldilineaceae bacterium | reverse complement strand
TTTTGCCAAAATCATTACGTTTCACGTTTCACGTTTTACGTGACTCCAATTTGACGGATTTAAAACGTGGCACGGCCTTATGCCGCTTGTGGCGTGTCCTGTTGTAAGGTGCTACCGCAACCGGGGCAGGTCTGCCAGGCGGGGAAGACCTTGATCTGGCAGTTGGTGCAAACCCAGGTGGCCCCCTTGAGACTGTGACCGCACGTGCCGCAGGTCATCGCGGCAACGGCGTTGAGGCGTTGGCAACTGGGGCACACTTTGCACATCGGCTCGCCCAGAGCCAGGGCTGAGGTATCGCCAATGTGCAGGTAATCCCCTTGCATCATGCGCTCGAACTGTTCGCCTGCGCCCCACTCCATAATCTCCTTGACCCGGACGATGGGGAAGGGGTGGGTCTGCACCAGCATCATATTGACCTTGAACAGCTTTTCGACAAACGTCTCGTCCGACTCTTCATACTCCTGCGCTTGTTCCAAAACGCTTTCCAGATCGATCTCCGGTAAGATTCTCTTGGAGCCACCGGCCAATTTGCTCAGGGCGCTGGCCACCACCTCCGGGTCTTGGACGACGAGCAAAGCCGCCCGATCACAGGATAGCTCGGCCATCCGTTCCCAGTTGAGGAGGGCCAATTGCAGCGACAACGAGGCCAGGCGGCCCGTGCCGGCCGGCAGCAGATCGTTGAGGATCGACGTGCCGAAAAAACGGAGCAAATAGGCCATCGTTTTGTAGAGCATATGTTGACACTTGATGTGCCCCAACTCGTGGCCGATGACAGCCAGCAACTCCTCCTCGGTCAAATAGTCGATCAACCCGGCAAACAGGGTGATCTGATACTTCTCCAGCCCAAAGGCCATCGCGTTGATGATATACTGGCTACTAATATAAACCTCCGGCAACTCTTCCAAATCCAAAATTTGAGCCGCCTTCACGAATTTATCGTATACGCTCCGCCCCTGTTTGGGACCGAGCCGAACCGTGCTGGAGATGTTCATTAGCCGCATCTGCCGCTCGAAGACAGAGCTAGAGAGGCTTTTCAGAAGAACGGGCAGTAAAGGAATTTTTTGAAGATTGGTCGTGGCCTGAATGTCCCAGGGATGCTGGAAGGCGGCCGGGCTAAGGCCGGGGAAGTCGCGGGCGGTTTCAGTTGGCATTGTTTACTCCTTATGTCTCATCGAGCCATAAATAGGGGCTATCTAAAAAAAAATCGTCGTTGGTCTCTATACGAGCCAACGACGATTTAGTTGCACTATTATTCCGAACCGTTCCCGTTCCACTTCCGCAAGACGATGCTGGCATTTTGCCCGCCAAAGCCAAAGCCGTTGATAACGGCGGTCTTGACCTCTGCCTGGCGGGGCTGGTTGGGCACATAATCCAAATCACACTCAGGATCGGGCGTCTCCAGGTTGATCGTCGGCGGGATAAATCCTTCCTGCATTGCTTTGACGGCTGCAATCGAAGAAAGCGCCCCCGCCGCGCCCAGTGTGTGGGCGGTCATACTTTTTATAGAGCTGATCGGAATATCATAAGCCGCCTCGCCAAAGGCCTGTTTGATGGCGTTGGTTTCGATGACATCATTCATCGGCGTTCCGGTTCCGTGCGCCCCGATGTAATCGACCGCCCCCGGCTCGATGCGGGCATCCTCGATGGCCCGTTTCATAGCCAACGTCGCGCCGCTGCCATCCTCGCGGGGCGAGGAGATGTGATAAGCGTCACTGGTCAAGGCATACCCCACCACCTCGGCCAGAATGTTAGCGCCTCGCGCTTCGGCGTGTTCCAGAGCTTCCAGAACCACGACTCCGGCCCCTTCGCCCACCACTGTGCCGTCCCGGTTGGCATCGAAGGGGGTGATGGCATGTTTCGGCGTGTCGTTCCGCCGCGAGAGGGCTGTCAAACGGCCAAAAGCGCTGATCGTGACCGGCGTAATGGCGCTATCCGTGCCCCCGGCCAGCATAACATCCGCATCCCCCCAGACGATACGCCGCATACCTTCACCAATGCCGGAGATGCCCGTCGCGCAGGCTGTCACTGAAGCGTTGACCGGTCCTCGGATGTTGTGGGTAATGGCGATGAAACAGCCCGGCATATTAATCAACAGGGCCGGAATGGCGGTAGGGTTGACCTTCTTGGCCCCCCGCTCGGCCAGGACGATACGCTGTGCTTCAACCACATCGCTACCGCCGATGGCGCTGCCGATCTCGACGCCGAGCCGGGTCGGATCTTCCTGGCTGAGGTCGATGTTGGCATCTTGGATAGCCTGTTCAGCAGCGGCGACGGCAAAATGCAAAAATGGGGACATGCGGCGGACATCGCGCCGGTCCATATAATCGTGCGGATCAA
>CAZWZZ010000198.1:5959-9143 GCA_964638395.1 uncultured Caldilineaceae bacterium | reverse complement strand
GAAATCTTTACCCACGCCCACAATAACAACGGAGTTCCCTGCATGAAAGTATTGTTTCTGACGAATGAATATCCACCCAATATTTATGGGGGAGCCGGTATTCACGTCGAATATTTGAGCAAAGAATTAGCGGCTTTGATGGAGGTCGATGTCCGTTGCTTTGGCGATCAGGCGGTTTCGACGGAAAATCTGACTGCGAAAGGGTATGGCGAATTGTCCGGGCTGTTCACGGCGACCGACCCGAAGCTCAAATCGCCTCTGTCGGCTTTGGCCCGCTCGATAGCCTTCAACGCCGATCCTGTCGATGCTCAGGTCGTCCATTGCCACACCTGGTACACCCACTTCGGCGGTATTTTGGCCAAGTTGGGGTATGGCCTGCCGCTGGTCATTACCGGTCACTCTCTGGAACCGCTCCGCCCATGGAAACGGGAGCAGTTGGGCCTGGGGTATGATCTCTCCTCTTGGATCGAAAAGACGGCGTTGGAGATGGCCGATGCCCTGATCGCCGTCTCGAAAGGGATGAAGGCCGACATCGTGCGGCTGTTCGATGTGGATGAGGCTAAGGTCAAGGTCATCTACAACGGTATTGATACCGAGGAGTTCCAGCCGGTCAGCAGCAAAGAGAGCCTCCATAAATATGGCATCGACCCGGATGTACCCTACGTCCTCTTTTTTGGCCGGGTCACGAGACAAAAGGGGATCATTCACCTGGTCAACGCCATCAAATATTTGGATAAGGAGACGCAGGTGGTGCTGTGTGCCGGTCAGCCGGACACCAAAGAAATTGGGGAAGAGATGCAGGCCGCCGTCAAAAAAGTGCAGGAAACGCGGGACAACGTCATCTGGATTCAGGAGTGGGTCGATAAAAAACCTAAAATCGAGCTGTATACGCACGCCGCCGTCTTCTGCTGCCCTTCCATTTATGAACCGTTCGGCATCATCAACCTGGAGGCGATGGCCTGCGGCACGCCGGTCGTCGGTAGCGCCGTCGGCGGGATCACGGAGATCATCCTCGATGGCGAAACGGGCTATCTGGTCGAGCTGGAACAGCACACAGAAAGCCCTTTCGAGGCGGTCAACCCCGACCAATTCTCCAGAGATTTGGCTGAGGGCATCAACGCCATCATCGGCGACGACAGCTTGCGCCGGTCGATGGGCGAGGCCAGCCGCCGCAGAGCCGTCGATGTTTTTAGTTGGAAATCCATTGCCCAAGAGACGTTCGAGTTGTATCAATCGCTGGTGCAGTAGCGGTAGCCTGGGTAATGTGGCGACAGTGACCTAAGTTTAATAATCCCCTGGTTCAAGCCGTGAGCCGGGGATTTTTCTTGATAGAAACTGATAAAAATCAGACTATGACAATCAATCAACAGACACCCAAAAAGTTACGAGTAGCGATGCCGGCCTGGGAAATTGGCCGGACCTCGACCGGCCTGGGCAGCAAAATCGGCGGCCTGGGGGCCATTGTTGAGGATTTGCCGCCGGAGTTGGTCAAAGCGGCAGCCCGGCAAGGCATCGAGTTGGAGATCGAAATTTTGACGCCCTGTTTCGCCCATTTCGACAAAAGTCAGATGACCAAGCTCGACCTGGCCCTGCCGGTCACGTTGGAGGGGAACACCTTCGATTTCGAGGCGTATGAACATATCTTTCCCGATGGTCAGAAGGTGATCTACTTCTGGGATGCCTGGCAAATGAGCTGGACCAATGCCAACGCCATTTATCCCTACGATCCGCAGGTGGGGCTGAAGCTGTTCAGTACCGTTAGCCAGGCAATGGCCGGTTATATTCGGCAGGGCCACTTCGACACCATCCATATGCACGATTATCACGTCGGGCTGATCCCTTTCTATATGGGGGATGAGTATCTCAAGGATTTGCCTACCCATTTCACCATCCACAATGCGTCTTATCAGGGCATCACCGCCCTCGTTGGCGGAGGGTATGCCTCTCTCGACCGCATCAACTTGCCGGGACCTCAACTGTTCCATAAATATTTCGACTTTTTCGACAACCTCAACCTGACCAAAGCCTGTATGCTCAAGGTTCACGAGATGGGGGGTAAGACAACCACCGTCAGCGGCGATCTGGACGGGTCGTGGGGCTACGCCGCCGAACTCAAGGAGAGCCACAGTACAGTCTGGGAGAAAGCCTACACCCAGAAAGGCAGCCCGCCCGGCGAGGTGTTCGTCCCCAACCGCCACCTGGACCTGTTTGAAAAGCTGTCGATCATTGGCATTACCAACGGCCTGAGCGAGCGGAACCGGCCTGAAAATCTACCGGAACTGAACGCCGAGGCGCTGCGGCAGCGGCAAGAAAAGCGCGGCTCCGACAACCCGATTTTCCACCACCCAACCGTCCAGGAAGAGATGTTGAGCAGAGATCACCATTTTGATGTCGAGCATCTGGAGGTCAAAGCGGCATTGAAACGGCTGCTCCACTTAGAGACCTTTGGCACCGAGCCGGAGGGGCACCCGATTTTGCTGACAGTGGTTGGGCGGCTGGTCGATCAGAAAAATTTGAGCCTGGTGGGGGATATTATCGAGCGGGTTCTTTTTTATGATGATCGGGCCAAGTTCATCATTCTGGCCTCGGCCCCGGATGGGGATGACGGCGGTAAGGCCAGCGAGGGGCATTTCTTCCACCTGGCCCATATCTACCCCCATCGGGTCTATTTCAACAACACCTTCAACCTGCCCCTGTCCAAACTGATTTTTGCCGGGGGGGATTTCACCCTGACTCCCTCCCGTTTCGAGCCGTGCGGCCTGGTCGATTACGAGGCGTCGCTGCTGGGAAATGTAGTCATTGGCCGAGCTATTGGCGGCCTGACTAAAGTGCGCCACTGTGGTTATCTGTATGAATGGCTGGACATCAGCGACCGGGGGGGCGAGGCCAACGCCTTTTTCCATCAAATCCAGGCCGCCCTGGACACCTACCGCTACGACCCCGACCGACACGGTGCGTTGATGCGGGCAGCGATGCGGATCGACGCCAGTTGGGACAAGTCGGCCGATACCTACATTAATATGTATCGCTACGGTCTGCTAGTCAAAGCCTGGCACAAAGAGCGAACGGACACGGTTAAAGGGTTTGTTCACGACCTGGCGGAGAAGCAATCTGTCTTTAGCGACTTTTTTATGCCGGGCCATCAACAATATGCGGATAATTACGATTGGGAATTGCGCCATGC
>CAZWZZ010000198.1:0-5859 GCA_964638395.1 uncultured Caldilineaceae bacterium | reverse complement strand
TCACCGCTATCGTGACCGTGGCCGACGATGGCGGCTCATCCGGCAAGTTGCGCCGTGACCTGGGCATTTTGCCCCCCGGCGACTTTCGCAACTGCATCGCTGCCCTGGCCGATGATGAAGATTTGATGACCCAACTGTTCCATTACCGCTTTCGCAGCGGCCAGGGTTTAGAGGGGCACAGCTTCGGCAACCTGTTCATTACCGCTATGGCCGGCGTAACCGGATCGTTTGAAAATGCCCTGTATGAAAGCGGCCGGGTATTGAACATTCAGGGCGCGATTTTACCAAGCACTTTAGAAGATGTGAAGCTATGTGCCGAGTTGGACGAAGGGCCATACACCCGCAAAGTCCAGGGCGAAAGCGCCATCCCGGAGTCAAATCTACCCATCGAACGGGTCTATCTGGAACCGGATGCCCCCCGCCCTTTCCCATTGGCGCTGCAAGCCATCCTGAGCGCCGATTTAATCGTGGCCGGGCCGGGGAGTCTATACACCAGTATCATCCCTAACCTGCTCGTCGCCGAAATTGTAACCGCGATCCGCACCAGCCACGCCCAAAAAATCTATATCTGCAACGTGGCCACCCAACCGGGGGAAACAGATTATTATTCTTTGGATGAACACATTCAGGCGATTGATCTGCACACCAGAGTTATACTCCATTCACTACACGAAACTGATGATTTGATGAGAGGGCATCCAGCGAACAAAAACAAACGGGGCTACCTGTTCGATTTCGTTTTGGTGAACAACAACTTAAATCATCCCATCCCTGTCAAGATGAGCCATTTGCAGGCAATCCAGCCAACTCATCCTGAAGATAAAGGCTACACAATCGTTGAGGCCGACGTCATCGACGAACATCACCCCTGGCGACACGACTCAACCAAGCTTGCTGGCCGATTGATGGATTGGTATTGGCAAACCAAGGCATCCATCAGCCCGTAAGCCAGGGCAACGTGGCTTGCCCGCTACGGCTGTTTACAAAATCCCATTACATATTGGAGGAACAATAATAATGGCAACCAAAGTTGGTATTAATGGATTCGGTCGCATTGGCCGACAAGTGTTCAAAGCAATCCGAGATAATTATGGCGACAGTTTAGAAGTAGTAGCTGTTAATGATATCGGCGATATGGGCACGATGGCTCACCTGCTCAAGTACGACTCGAACTATGGTCCATTTGACGGTACCGTCGAAGTCGTTGATGAAGGGCTTAACGTCAACGGCAAACTGCTAAAAGTGCTGGCCGAGCGGGACCCGGCCAACCTGCCCTGGGGCGATTTAGGCGTCGATATTGTGGTCGAAAGTACCGGACTTTTCCGGGACCGCGAAAAAGCCGGCAAGCACCTCACTGCAGGCGCCAAAAAGGTCATCATCAGCGCCCCGGCCAAAGGGGAAGATTTGACCATCGTTCTCGGCGTCAATGATGACCAGTACAATTCGGCTGAACACCACATCGTCTCGAATGCCTCCTGCACCACCAACTGTCTGGCCCCGGCCGCCAAGGTCGTCAATGACAGTTTTGGCATCGAGAAAGGGTTGATGACGACGATTCATGCGTATACCAGTGACCAGAGTATTCTCGATATGCCTCACTCAGACATGCGTCGAGCGCGAGCCGCCGCAATGAGCATCATCCCCACCACCACCGGTGCGGCCAAGGCTGTGGCCCTGGTTATTCCTGATCTGAAAGGTAAGTTCGATGGGTATGCGCTGCGCGTCCCGACCAGCACCGTCTCTCTGGTGGATTTCACGGCGACGGTAGGAAAAGACACGACCACCGAAGAGCTACGTGCCGTCCTCAAGAAAGGGGCCACCAATGGGCCGATGAAGAACGTTATGGATTACGTCGAAGATCCGTTAGTCTCCATCGACTACAAAGGCAACCCGGCTTCCAGCTCCATCGACGCCTCGCTGTGTATGGTGATGAGCGGCAACATGGTCAAAGTGGTAACCTGGTATGACAACGAGTGGGGTTACTCCAACCGCACCGCCGACCTGGCCCATATTATGGCCGGTAAGTTGTAAGCCTGTATCACAAGACCCTAAAGGTTTCGAACCTGATTTTCAAATACAATCCGTTTTTTGTTCAAGCCTAACGATGTATTGAGAATATGGTCAGAAACCTTTAGGGTCTACACAACCCAAAATTTAGAATTGCTGTCGATCACAAACTTAAGTTGACGATGTATGCAAAAGGTGTTATACTTACTGGACAAAATTTAAGCAGTGAGCTTGAACTCCGCGTAATCTTGTGCAATGCAATCTTAATTCCAACCTCCCCAGAAAATAATAACTTTTTAATTCTCTAAAGAAACAAATTCAATAACAAGATAGCGTTTGAGGGCAGCAACTCAACGCTGCAAAGTGGGGTCTTTACCATTTTACAACAACTATACTATCTATCGGACCTTGTCTCCCTTGTCTCCAAACACACAACCTCACTATTTTTTGTGGATTATCGAGTTGTCATCATACCAACCTATTGACTCTCCATTTTTATAACCAGATGTGTTTCCGAAAAAGGATTGGGGCTTAACGCCCGTTTCGATGTCATTTCGTAGCCACAGACACACCGGACACATATCCCACGATATTAGAAGGAAAAAGCACACCCGCGCCGCTACGCCTCAAACGTTAGTGGCCGAGACAGGGCTGAAACCTACACACTGTTTTTAAGACGCTTTCGTTAGGGGCCGGGGCACGCATCCCGGCAACCTCTTTTGATAATTTGGCAACCCTTGCCAAACCTGACAAAAGTATCGCCAGAACAGGTGTCAATCTACATCAATTCTGACAAAAATAAATACCACTACATCACTTTTTAACTTAGGAGCTGTAAAAAATGAATATGGCTGAACTTGAGGCTAAAACGCTCGATGAGTTGCGGAGTTTAGCTAGAGAATTTGAAGTTTCCGGCTACAGTAAGCTCAAAAAGAGCGATCTGATCCTCAAAATTCTAAAAGCCAATGCCGAATCCCAGGGATATATCTTTGGCGGCGGCGTTCTGGAAATCATTCAGGACGGCATCGGCTTTCTGCGCTCGGTTGATCTCTTGCCCGGCCCGGATGACATCTATGTCTCTCAGAGCCAAATTCGTCGCTTCGGTCTACGCACCGGCGATATGGTCATCGGCCAGGTCCGCCCGCCCAAAGAAACGGAAAAATATTTTGGGTTGCTGCGCGTTGAGGCCGTTAACGGTCTCGACCCCGAAGCGGCTAAAAAACGGCCTGTCTTCGAGCGGTTGACACCCATTTTTCCCGAAGAGCGACTCCGTCTGGAAACCCGCAAAAACATCCTGGCCACCCGCCTGCTCGACATTCTGGCCCCTATTGGTCGGGGTCAACGTGGGTTGATCGTCTCTCCCCCCAAAGCCGGTAAAACCACCATCCTCAAACAGATTGCCAACGGCATCAGCGCCAACCATCCTGATGTCCATATGATGGTCGTCCTCATCGGCGAACGTCCGGAGGAGGTAACCGATATGGACCGCTCCGTCGATGCCGAGGTCATGTCCGCCACCTTTGACGACCCCGAAACCGCCCAGACCCGCGTAGCCGAAATGACCCTGGCTAAGGCTAAGCGTCTGGTCGAAGGCGGGCGCGATGTGGTCATCCTGATGGACTCGCTGACCCGCCTGGCCCGGGCCTACAACATGGTCGTTCCGCCCAGCGGTCGGACCCTGTCCGGCGGTATTGATCCTGCCGCTCTCTACCCGCCGAAACGCTTCTTTGGGGCGGCTCGTAACCTGGAAGAGGGGGGCAGCCTGACAATTATTGCTACCACGTTGGTCGATACCGGCAGTCGGATGGATGATGTGATCTATGAGGAGTTCAAAGGAACCGGCAATATGGAGATGCACCTCAGCCGCAAGCTGTCCGAGCGCCGCTTCTTCCCGGCCATCGACATCGAACGCTCTAGCACCCGCCGCGAAGATCTGCTCCTGCCGCCCGACGACCTGGCCCGCGTCTGGACCCTGCGCCGGATGATTACCGCAGTCGGTGGTGGTTCCGAAGCAACCGAAATGATTCTGGATCGGCTGCCCAAAACAGACGATAACGCCGAATTTTTGGCCACGCTCCATAAAGAGATTTATTAATTCGACAATGTCACATTTAAACAAGGCAACAAGATAGCTCACGGATTTTCACGGATAACCACAGATTTTTTTAATTTTTTTGTTTGATCCGTGTCAATCTGTGTCTATCCGTGAGCCATTTCGCCGAATGTGACATTGTAGAATTAAGTACTGAGTTTTGACTTTTATAAACAAGGCGTGCCAGATAAGACTGTCAGTCTTATCTGGCGTGCCTTCTCTCCACCCACGTGCCCCTCGGCAAATGCTTCATGAACGTCCCCCCAATTTGACGCTAACCGGCTTGATGACTATCATGCACAGCTTGTGTAACCAGAGACTATTTCGCCATTCACATTAGCTGAGTATCGTATGCAACAACCTTTAACTCAAAAACCGGGTGGCCCGTCGCTGCCGCCGACAGATGTACCCACTCTCAAAACACTCATCCAAAATGGTCGGGACTGGCTGGGCCGTTTAGCCGGTGACGAAGCGACCTTCAGGCTGACCGCCACGCACCTCATTATCCTGCTGGTCATCACCTTGGCTATCGCCCTGAGCCAAACCCAACTTTTCCAGATCAGCCTGGGAGTTATCCATCCCCTTGAACCAACGGCCGGAACCGAGCTTGAGGTTCCCTCTCTGCCCAGCGAGGCGGAGGGCGGCCTGTTAACCCTGCCGACCCAACTGACCAACCTGTTCGACGGCGTTTTTCAACGGGCAGCCGTGCCGCAGACAACGACCCAGAGTGACGCAGATGCTGTCGCCGGCAACGCCAACCCGCAAATATTGACCCATATCGTCCAGCCGGGGGATACGATCTACGACATCGCCGGACAGTATGGCCTGGCTCCGGAGACGATTATGTGGTCCAATCCTGAGTTCGAGAATAACCCGGACATTCTCAGCATCGGCCAACAGTTGACAATTTTGCCCGTCGATGGAATCTATCATCAAATCGGCAGCGGGGATACCATCGACGGCATTGCCTCCACCTTCAAAACCTCGGCCCAGGCGATCATCGACTATCCCCTCAATAATCTGGACCCCGAAAACCCGACGATCCAGGCCGGGGCGTGGCTGATTGTTCCCGGTGGCAGCAAACCCTTTGTGCCCCGCACCGTGACGGCCTATACCGGCCCGGTGCCGGATGATGCGCTGCCCGGCACGGGGGCCTTTGCCTGGCCCGCCGTTGGCACCATCTACCAGGGGTATTGGAGCGCCCATCCCGGCATCGACATCGCCGCCTATAGCGGCGCACCCGTCCTGGCCGCCGACTCCGGCTATGTTGTCGCCGCCGGTTGGGATGATACCGGATATGGGTACAGCGTTGTCATCGACCACGGCAACGGCTACCAAACCCTGTATGCTCACCTACAAGCCTACTACGTCGATGCCGGGGTCAACGTAGCCCAGGGCCAGCAAATTGGCGAGATGGGCGTCAGCGGCAACGCCACCGGCCCCCACCTCCATTTCGAGGTGCGCCAGGGCACTGTTCAGCGCAACCCGGTCGGCTTTTTGCAATAGGCTCCCTCATTCTGGAACAAAAAAAGCCACTCTCTCAGAAACGGAGTTGTCCACAGATTTACACTGATGTTCACAGATTTTTATCAAAATTTTGATACGATCAGTGACAATCTGTGCCTATCTGTGGACCCTGGAAGGCTTTTAAAACAGTCTCTCAGCAGAGTGGCTTTTGGCTTATAAGTTTGGTTTATTGCCTCAGGCCCCGACCAACTCACGCCCGGTAGCGATGATGGCATCGAGAGCGGCCTCGCTCT
>CAZWZZ010000197.1:0-9161 GCA_964638395.1 uncultured Caldilineaceae bacterium | reverse complement strand
ATATCGAGGTAGGCCATCTGGGTGACGACCAGGGCAATGGCCACCTGGAGCCACACCAGCCAACTCACCCGCTTCGGCCACGCTTGCCCTGTGGCGAGGAGGCCGTAGCTGGCCGCACCTACGGCTGTGCCGAGGATGATCCCACCCAAAATGTCGGAGGGATAGTGCAAGCCCAGATAAACCCGGCTGAGCGCAATCAACGTCGCCGTGATGAGGATAACCACCTGCCAAAAGGGGCGGCGATAGAGCAGAATGAAGGCGGTGGCCAGGGCGAAGGCCCCGGCGGCATGGCCGCTGGGATAGGCCGGGGTAAACGGCATCCCGGTGATGAGCCGGACCTCGTCGGGCCGGGGGCGCATCGCCAAATATTTGAAGACGATAGCCAGACCAAAACCGAGGGCCAGCGCCAGCAGCAAGGTCCAGCCAACGCGGCGCTGGGTAGGCCGTAGCGCCGTCAGAATGCTCAAGATCAGGAACAGTTCCAACCCCCACGTTGTGAAGCCAAGCATGACTGCATCAAACAGAGGATGGGCAACCGTTTGGTTGAGAAAGGTTAGAAGTAGTAGGTCCATTTTGTAGAGTATACCAGCTTTCTTCTAAATATAGCGAACAAGACCCTAAAGGTTTCCATAGATCAGGCCAAACGTGGTCGATTCACGGAGACGAAGCTGCTTTCAAGTAACCTTTAGGGACGAAACCTTTAGGGTCTGGCTCCACAATGAGAATTGCTGGGCAACCTGGAAATGCTTGCCGGCTCTTTTTATTCTGGCAGAATCTAAAAGTTCGTGTAAAATGGGCCTGGTACAAAATACGCCAACTTTTCGAGTGAAACTTTCCTCACACATCAATTGAGGTACGCCTCACAGGTGAGTCCGACATCCGGGAAAGGACAAAGTTATGCCGTTTCCTCTCGTCGAAAAAATTCATCAGGTTATCGACCCCGCAGGCCAGATCGTCGGCGATTTGCCCGATTTATCGCCGGAACGACTGGTTGAACTATACCGCTGGATGGTTTATGGCCGCATGTTCTCTGACCGTATGGTGGCCCTCCAGCGACAGGGACGAATGGGAACCTTCGGCCCGCTGACCGGTCAGGAAGCCTCGCTGGTGGGGCTGGCCGCGCCCCTCCAGACCGAAGATTGGCTGATGGGGTCCTACCGGGAGGTGCTGTCTTATTTTGTCAAAGGGGTGCCGCCCCTGGCCATCATGGCCTCCTTTCGGGGGCGGATTGGGGTCAAATATCCGTATGAAGCGCGGTGCTTGCCCTACCAAATAATATTGGCCACCCAGATGCTCCACGGGGCAGGCATTGCCATGGGCATCAAGTATGAAGAAAAGCCCCACGTCGTGGTCGCTGTCTGCGGCGATGGAGCCACCTCGGAGGGGGATTTCAACGAGACGCTCAACTTTGCCAGCGTCTTTCAAGCGCCGCTGATTATCGTCGTCCAGAACAACGGTTGGGCCATTTCCGTGCCCCGCAGTGCCCAGACCCGGGCCGACTACATCGCCCATCGTGGCCCCGGCTTCGGTATGCCCGGCCACGTGGTCGATGGCAACGATATTTTGGCCGTCTACCAGGTGATGAACGATTGTGTCGAGCGGGCCAGAGCGGGCGAGGGACCGAGCCTGGTCGAACTGCTGACCTACCGCCTCGGCGCTCACACCACCGCCGATGATCCGACCAAATACCAGCCCCCGGAAGAGTTGGAAGCCTGGTGGGCCAAAGAGCCGCTCATTCGCTTCCGCAAATTTTTGATGGCGCGGGAGATGTTGACCGAGCAGGCGGATGAGCAACTGCGCGAGGAAATCAAGGCCGAGATTCAGGCCGATGTCGAGACCGTCGAAGCCCTGCCGCCCCAAGGCCCCGGCGAAATTTTCGATCTGGTCTACGAGACCCCCACCCCCCAACTGGAGACGCAGCGAGCCGCCTTGCTGGACAGCTTACGGGAGGAGGGCGTATGAAACCCAACGGTCCGGCCGAAAAATGGACGATGGTCCAGGCCATCAACAATGCCCTGGGCACAGAGTTGGCCCGCGACCCCCGTGTGCTGATTTTTGGCGAGGATGTTGGCCTGAACGGCGGCGTCTTTCGCGTGACCGACGGCTTGCAGGCCGAGTTTGGCGAAAAACGGGTCTTCGATACGCCCCTGGCCGAGTCGGGCATCATCGGCACGGCGCTGGGTATGGCTATCTACGGCCTGCGGCCCATCGCCGAGTTGCAGTTTGGCGGCTTTGGCTTCGTCGCCTTCAACCAATTCGCTTCGCAAGTGACCAAGATGCGTTACCGCTCCGGCGGGGTGTTGACTGTGCCCCTGGTCATCCGTGCCCCCTTTGGCGGCGGCGTCCGCACCCCGGAACTCCACTCCGACAGCGTCGAAGCCTACTATATGCACATGCAAGGCATCAAGGTCATCATTCCCTCCAATCCCTACGACGCCAAAGGCCTGCTCCACGCCGCCGTGGCCGATCCCGACCCGGTTCTTTTTTTGGAGCATATGAAGCTCTATCGCACCGTTCGCCAGGAGGTGCCGACCGATTACTACACCATCCCTATCGGCCAGGCCAGGGTGGTGCGCGAGGGCAGCGATATTTCTGTGTTCGCCTACGGAGCGATGGTTCGGGTGGCCCTGGAAGCCGCCGAGCGGGTCGAGGCGGAGAATGGGGCCTCCATCGAGGTCATCGACCTGCGAACGATTGCCCCCTTAGATGAAGCGGCCATCGAAGCCTCGGTCACCAAAACGGGCCGGGCGGTCATCGTTCACGAAGCGGCCCGAACCGGCGGCGTTGGCGCGGAGATCATCGCCGTCATCAACGAACGCTGCCTCTACTCCCTGCTCAAGCCGGTCGAGCGGGTCACCTGCCCCGACACCCCCTTCCCGGTGCCCTCGGTCGAGGATGTGGTCATGCCCACGCCGGGCCGGGTAGCCCAGGCCATCCGGCGGGTGTTGGCACCGTAGGAGGCGGAGCCTGATGGTTGTTGGCGATTTGGCTACGGAAGTTGATGTCGTTATCCTCGGCGCGGGGCCGGGGGGATACGTGGCTGCGCTGCGGGCGGCGCAGTTGGGCAAACAGGTGGCCCTGATCGATCCGGGGCCGCTGGGCGGCACCTGCCTGCACGAAGGCTGCATCCCCTCCAAAGCCTTGCTGACCGCCGCCGACCGGCTGTGGCAAATCAACCAGGCCGAAGCGTTGGGCATCAACGTCGGGCCGGCCACGGTCGATTGGCCCCGGATGCAGCAGTGGAAGCACGGGATCGTCAAGCAGTTGGCCGGGGGGGTGCAGAAACTCCTGGACGCCGCCGGTGTGGAGATTGTTCAGGGGCGGGGTTGGTTTCTCGCCCAAAATGAAATTCGGGTCGAAGGGAGGTATGGAACCAAACGCTTCATTTTTGAGCGGTGCATTATCGCCGTCGGAGCCGAGGCCAAACCGCTGCCCGCCCTGCCCTTCGACGGCGAGCATATCCTCTCCCCCAACCAAGCCCTGCAATTAAAAACCCTGCCCGACAATTTGACCATCGTCGGCGCGGATTACATCGCCGCCGAAATTGCCACGATTTTCGCCAAGTTGGGCGTGCCGGTACGCCTGCTCATTCCCGATGAGGCGCATCTGCTCAACGAATTTGATCCTGTCGCCGGGCGGCAGGTGCAGGGGGGGCTGCGCCGGTTGGGGGTCACCATTGAGCGGAAGGTGACGGATGTCGCCGGGGCTGCCGCCGAAGCTGCGCTGGTGGTCGTTTCCGCCGGGGTCGAACCACCGACGGCTGATCTGCATCTCCAGGAGGTTGGGGTCAGGCTGGATGACGAGGGCTTTGTAGCGGTCAATGATCGCTTGCAGAGCAGCAACCGGGCCATCTATGCCATCGGGGACGTCACCGGCGGGCCACCACTGGCGACGCTGGCCATCAAACAGGGCAAAATCGCGGCGGAGGCTATCGCCAACCTGCCGGTGCAGTACGCGCCCCAGGCCATCCCTCGTGTGGCCTGGACCGACCCGGAGGTGGCCGCCGTCGGCCTGACGACGCAGGAGGCGGAAGCCGCCGGTTATAGAGTCATCAGCGGCCGATTTCCGCTAGGGGGCAATGGCCGGGCGCTGACCCTGAGCGCCCCGACCGGCGTCGTGCTGACTGTGGCCGAACAGGGCAGCAAGGTTCTCCTCGGGGCGACGGTGGTCGCGCCCCAGGCCACTTCTCTCATTGGCGAAGTGGCCCTGGCCATCGAGATGGGGGCCACCCTGACCGACCTGGCTGAGACGCTCCATCCCCACCCCGGCCTGGGGGAGGTTCTGCAAGAATCGGCAGAGGCGGCGCTGGGGCGGGCGATCCATATGTTGAAATGTTGAAATGTTAAAATGAAATTTACGACCCAATCCCTGCCACAAAATACATCCAACGCTGCTTGACCGGTTGATCCGGCTCGGCCATCTGTTGGGCCTCCTCCAGCAAAGCCAGCCGGGTGGCGTAATCAAGCGGCGGCTCCATCCAGGCGGTAGCTACCGGTAGTTGGAAAAAGAGGTAGCTCTCCGCTGCCGGGCGCGTCCGCTCAAATTCCACCATTTGCCTCAACGCAAACCCCTGATTTTCGAGAAAAACCCGCATCGTCCGCATATCCTGCTGACCGACGCCGTACCGTTCGGCGGCCAACTGTTTGAAGAGCAGGCTGACTTTGGGCAGGCGGGGAATATCCTTAAAAATGAAGTAAGGTTCCGGGGCGTTGAAGATGAAGCGCCCGCCGGGGGCTAATACCCGGCGCAGTTGGGCCATGACTTCGACTTTGTGCCGAAATTGCCAGAAGACGGAGTTGCACAGGATGCGGTCAACCGGCTTATTGATGAAATAGGGCAGATGGGCGAAATCCCCGGCATCCGCCTTGATGAAAGTCACCTGCTCGACCCGCTCCGGGGGAAGCTGCTCGCGGGCCACGGCCAGCATCGCCCCGGAGATGTCGAGGGCATAGACGTGACCGGTCGGACCGAGCCGGGGCAGGATGGTTTGCGTGGTCACGCCGGTGCCGCACCCCAAGTCGAGGATACGCTGCCCCGGCTGCACCTCAGCCAGCGCCACCATCTTCCGGCTAAGCTCCTGGTACATCGTCGTCTTTTCGGTAAAAATTTGGTAACGCCGGGCCGTTTCGGTTTCCAGCCAGGCGGCGTTGGCGGTTGAGTTGGTCATAAGCCCGGATTATACCTCAATAAAACGTAAAGGGTAAAATGGGCAGGGCGGAGGAACGGGAGGCTGGAGGTTTGGAAGATATGCAATCAACAGTCAATGTTACATCCTTCCAAATCCTATAGTAACCAAAAAATTCAAACAAAAAATTGACTTTTATGATTTTGATGATTATCATAATTGAAATCAACAAAGATTGCGTTGTTTATTTTTGGAGACTTCAAAATGTATCCAGTCATTCACGAATGTCCGGTTTGTAAGGAAAACCTTTTTGTGTCCCGATTGCATTGTGGCCAGTGCGAGACGGTGATCGAGGGGGAGTTTACGCTGGGTAAATTTGATAACCTGTCGCCGGAGCAGTTGCGCTTCGCCGAGACCTTTATCCGCTGCGAGGGGAAAATCAATAGGGTCGAGGAGGAGTTGGGGATTTCCTATCCGACGGTCAGGGGCAAGCTCATCGAGTTAATTCAGGCGATGGGGTATAAGGTCAAAGAGGAGGAGGCTGTACCCCCGCCCCAGCCGGTTGATCGGAAAACGATCCTCGATCAGTTAGCCAGCGGCCAACTGACGGCGGATGAAGCGACCCGGAAATTAGTCGGCCAGTAAGCTCAGCCTACGCCGCAAAATCATCCTGAGCGCCGCAGGGGGTATCGAAGGGTGGTTTTTTATGGAGGTTCTATCAAGCAAAGGAGCCAACAATGTCATTAAGTGAAGAGCGAATGCAAGTCTTAAAAATGGTCGAAGCGGGCACAATCAGCGCGACCGAAGCGGCCAAACTGATGGCAGCCTTGGAGGAGAGCGCCGAAAAAGAGGCCCAAGAGTCGGGCCAAACATCGACCGGCAGCTCTCGGAAACGGCGAGTGCGGGTCTGCATCACCGACAGCGTGACCGGGCGGCAGAAGAAAGTCAATGTCAACCTGCCCTTCGGCGTGGTCAATGTCGTCCGCAAGATGGGGGCTAAATTCCCGGCCGACATCGGCGGCGTCAACGTCGAGGATATTCTCGACTCCATCGGTGAGGAGACCGAGGGCAAGGTTTTCGATGTGCAGGAAGCGGGCGGCAAACGGGTCGAGGTGTTTGTGGAGTGAGGTGGGGCGGGGGATGGAGAGATTGGGAGATTGGGAGATTGGGAGATTGGAGATTAAAGCAAAACCCCCAATCCCCCTCCCTCTAATCTGCTCTTTAACCCACCGGCTTACGAGCCACGATACGGGCGCTGTAGAGGCGAACATCCTCCGGCACGGCGGCCCAATCGACATCCTTGGTCAGAACCTCCCGGCTGGCGGGGTCGAGCGAGTCCAGGTTCTCCAGGCCGTAGGATTTGCGGGATTCGACAGAGACCTCGGCAAACCCGGCGTCGAGGAGCTTCTCCAGATAGTCGTTGATGTCTAACGCCCCGGTGATGCAGCCGGACCAGGCGTTGACATTCTGCCGTAGTTGCTCAGGGAACGTGCCTTCGGTGACCATATCGGAGACGCTGAAGCGGCCCCCCGGCTTCAACACCCGCAGCGCCTCCCGGAAAACAGCCTCCTTGTCCGGCGAGAGGTTGATGACACAGTTGGAAATGATGACATCGACGCTGTCGCTCTCGACCGGCATATCTTCGATCTCCCCCTTCCGAAATTCTACGTTTGTCACGCCCAACTTGGCCCTGTTTTTGTTGGCCAGGGCCAACATACTGTCGGTCATATCGACGCCGATGACCTGCCCGGTCGGGCCGACGGCTTTAGCCGCCAGGAAGCAGTCGATGCCGCCCCCGGAACCGAGATCGAGGACGGTCTCGCCCGGCTGGAGGTTGGCGATGGCCGTCGGGTCGCCACAGCCGAGGGAAATGCCGGTCACGCTGTCCGGCAGGTCGGCAATGGCCGTCTCGCCGTAGAGAACCGGAGCCACGCCGCTGCCCTCGACGCCGCTGCCGGGTTCGCAACAGCCGCTCGGTTCGCAGCAGCTACTTTCCACGGGCGTATAGCCATCCGAAATTTTGACCGACTGGCCTGGCTGCGGCTGATCCACCTGATCGGCCAGCGCCCCGTACCGTTCCCGCACTTTTTCCTTGATTGATACCGCACTGCTCATAATCGTTGTCTCCTTTCAAGTAGACATATCTAAATGTATCTATATGATCGGGTAAAAAAGAGAGGCGAATTTTCAGAAAGTTGCCTATTCCGGCTCCGAAAAATCAGTGACCTCAATGTCGGTCGGCACCAGTTTAGTGAACAGCATCCCGCAACAGTCGGTGATGTTCTCCTGATTGGCGCTGTAGTAAATCTGCTTCCCCTCGCGGCGACGGATGACCAGGTTGGCCTGCTTGAGAAAGTTGAGATGGTGAGAGATGGTCGGCTGGGAGACGTTGAACATCTCCACCAGATCGCCGACGCACATCTCCCCCTCATTTTGCAAGATTTCCAAAATTTTTTGGCGAGTTTCGTCGCTCAAGGCTTTGCAGAAAGCGACCATATTAAAGTTTGACATTGTTTTTCATATAGATAGTTGTAAATATGTCGATATGTTACCACGGTTTCTGGCCGGAGTCAAGAGTCGCTTTTCCTTTTTCCTTGAGATGGATTTCCCACCCGGTCATCGGTCACAATTTACATGAATGAATGTGCCCCTTTTTACCAATTGCCGACAAAGTGCTATAATCCCCCGTTGTAAATTTGTGCGAGGAGATTATGATCTCTCAAGATACCCCAAAATCGGATGAGTGGGCTGTGGAAACCGGCCAACAGAGCCGGGGTTCCCAACCTCATCTTTCCAAAGCAGATACCGTCGGCTATTTCGAGCCGCACCAAATGGCCAAGCTGGCCGAAAATGGCCGTCTCTACGTTGTCGCCGATGCGGTGGGCGATGCCGCCTCGGGCCAGATGGCCGCTCAATACGCGGTGAAACGCATTTTACGCAGCTTTTACACCTCCAACACCCCCGATTTGCAGACCCGTCTCTTGGAGGCCATTCAGCAAGCCTCTCAAGAAATCTTCGACCGCAACGAAAGCCATCCGCAACGCCGCCCCCTGGCGACGTATGTGACAGCGGCCCTCATTCACAACAACAAATTATTCGTGGCCAATGTGGGGGATGGTCGGGTCTATGCAGTCTGGGATAAAGACATCGAAATGCTGAACCCCGCGCCGGAGGCTACCGCTACGCCCTCCGAGAACGGCACAGTCACCGAAAATAACCAGTCGCCACCGGCTGCTGAGGCTGATAAAAATGAGGCCGATAGCGAGGAAGCGAAAGCCGAAACAGCGAGTGGACGGGACAAAGGACGGCAAAAAACCGACCCTGCAATGCGCCGCTTGCCGGAAAAAGCCAAACCGGCGAACGAAAAATCAACCAAACAGCTCTCCTTATCCCCTTCATCCCAAAAAGCCACGCCGCTAGGCTTGGAGCGACAGGTTCAAATCGAAACCGTCTCGCGTCGTCTGTTTGCCGGAGATAGTGTAGTGATGTGCAGCGGGGGCTTGACCGGCTACGCCGCCGAAAAGGAGATTGCCGAGGCCATTTCGCTGCATCCACCCAGCCAGGCCATCGATCAACTGATGACCACGGCTGCCGAGCGGGGCAATCGGGGCCATCTCGCCCTCAGCGTGACCAAAGTGCTGTCCATTCCCGCCGCCGCCCATTCAGCGATGCCGATGGTCATGCCCACGCCGCCCAAATGGGACGACTGGGAAACACCAAACAAGGGCCAATCCCGCCCGGTCAGCAAACCCATTCCGCCAATTTCGCCCACGGATGCGAACGTGGCCACCCGACCAATGGCCGGCCCCAAACGTAAATCAAAGCCGGTCGAGATTCCGCTCAACGAATCGCGGAGCCTGCCCTGGCGCAGTTGTTTGCTGGTTGGGCTGATTTTGTTGATCCTGTGCGCCCTGCCGGCGGGGGGAGCTTCTTTGCTGCTTACCTCCGATATGTTGGCTTCCGTGCCTGCCCTGAGCGGGGTGGCCGAAACCGTCCGCACCCAGGCCGCCGAGTTGGGCATCAACCTGACCGGCGA
>CAZWZZ010000196.1:0-9174 GCA_964638395.1 uncultured Caldilineaceae bacterium | reverse complement strand
ATAATAGGAACGCGCCGTGATCGACAAACCCTTACTCGATATTCTGTGGGTGGCTATCAGCGCCGGATTGGTCTTTTTGATGCAGGCCGGGTTTCTATGTCTGGAAACGGGGCTGACCCGCAGCAAAAATAATATCAACGTCGCCATCAAAAACCTGGCCGATTTCGGGCTGTCCACCGTCGGCTACTGGGCCTTTGGCTACGCCATTATGTTTGGACTGACCGTCGGGGGCTGGATCGGTCGCACCGATTTTCTGCTCGATTTTGGGCAGCGGGGCGTCTGGATCACCACCTTTTTCTTCTTTCAGGTGATGTTTTGCGGTACGACCGTCACCATCCTGTCCGGGGCCATCGCCGAGCGGGTCAAATTTGGGGCCTATCTCATCATCGCCGGGTTGGTCTCCGCTATCATTTACCCCTTCTTTGGGCATTGGGCCTGGAACGGCATCAGCGAGGGGCTGGCTCAGGGCTGGCTGGCCAGACGGGGCTTTGTTGATTTCGCCGGCTCGTCCGTCGTCCATAGCGTCGGTGGTTGGGCGGCGCTGGCCGTGCTGCTGCTGGTCGGACCGCGAGCCGGTCGCTTTCCTGACAACCAACCGCCCCAAAAGATCTCCGGCGCGAACATTCCGCTGGCCACGTTGGGCGTTTTTTTGTTGTGGTTTGGCTGGTTCGGCTTCAACGGCGGCAGCACCCTGGCCATGAATGAGCAGGTGGCCCGCGTGGTGGCCAACACCGTCATGGCCGGGGCCGCCGGGTTAGTCGGCGCATTATTCGCCGGCTGGTGGTGGCAAGGCCGGGCCGAGGTGGGGCTGGCCCTCAATGGCTCGCTGGCCGGGCTGGTGGCTATTACGGCCAACGCCCACGCCGTCAGCGCCCTGTCCGCCGTGCTGATCGGGGCCGTCGGGGGGCTGGTGATGCTCGGCTGCGATCATCTGCTGGAACAGGTTCGCATCGACGACGCGGTCAGCGCCATCCCGGTTCATCTGGCGGCCGGGGTGTGGGGCACGCTGGCCGTGGCTCTCTTCGGGCAACCGGCGCTGTTGGGAACCGGCTTGAGCTTCGGGGCGCAGCTCCAGGTTCAGATTTTGGGGATTTTGGTCTGCGGCTTGTGGACTTTTAGCCTGACCTATTTTCTGCTGGCCCTCATCAACCGCGTCATCCCGCTGCGGGTGACGGCGGAAGAGGAGCATATCGGCCTCAACATCTCCGAACATGGGGCCAGCACCGAGCTACTCGATCTCTTTGCGGCGATGGAGACCCAATCCCGCACCGGCGACCTCAGCCTGCGCGTGCCGGTCGAGCCGTTCACCGAGATCGGGCAGATTGCCGAGCGGTACAACCGGGTGATGGAGGCGCTGGAAGGGGCCGTTGCCCGCACCGAGGCCATCATCCGCACGGCCCGCGACGGCATCATCATCTTTTCCAAAAACAATCTCCAGATTATGCCGGTCCTCAACCCGGCCGCGGAAGCCATCTTCGGCTATCAAGGGGGGCAACTTCGCCAGCGGCCCATCACCTGTCTGTTTGAGACCACGGAGAGTAAACCGTTGGAGAAAGCCTTGATCGAAACCGCGTCCGGCCGGGATTATCGGGAGATGACCGGGCGGCGGGCCGACGGTTCGACCTTTCCCCTGGAGTTTATCGTGACCGAAGCCGCCGTTGGGCAGGAATCTTTCTACATCGGCACCTTCCGCGACATCACCGAGCGGAAGCAGACCGAGGCCGAGTTGGAGACGTACCGGGAGCATCTCGAAGAGCAGGTGGCCGAGCGGAGCGCCGAACTGGTGGCGGCCAATCAGCAGTTGATGGCCGAAATCGTCGAGCGGGAGCGGGCTGAAGAGGCGCTGCGGCTGACCCAATTTTCGGTCGATCACGCGGCGGATGGGGTCTATTGGATCGGCTACGAGGGAGAATTCTTGTATGTCAACAAAGCGGCGTGCCGGATGTTGGGCTACAGCGACGCCGAACTGCTGACGATGAACATCCACCAGATCGACCCCAACTATCCGCCCGACATCTGGCGGAGCCACTGGCGCAACAGTCAGCACGGTCCGATCACCGTCGAGTCTCGCCACCGGGCCAAAAACGGTCAGCCCTTCCCCGTCGAGGTCACCTTCACCTATCTCGAATTTAACCAGACCGCCTACAATTTCGTTTTTGTGCGGGACATCACCCGCCGGCTGTGGGCGGTGCAAGCCCTCCGCGAGAGCGAGGATCGCTTCCGGCAGGTCATCTCTTCGATCAGCGACCACGTTTATATGATCGAGATGAGCCGGGAGCAGCGTCCGGCCTATCAATATATTTCGCCCAAAGTGGAGGACATCACCGGCTACGCGGCGGAGCGGCTGCAATCCGAGCCTGATCTGTGGCCCTCAACCATTCTGCACCCGGAAGATAGCCCGATTTTTGAGCAACAGGTTGAGCGTTTCCTGACCGGGACGGATAGCGAAGTCGAATACCGGCTGGTGCGCCGCAGCGGGCAGGTTATCTGGGTGCGAGACAGTGGCCAGGTCAAACCCCACCCGACCGGCCAGGGCGTGATCGTCTATGGCGTGGTCAGCGACATCACCGAACGGCGGCAGGCCGCGCAGGCATTGGCCCAGGCCCGCGACGAGGCGCTCCGGGCCAGCAATTTCAAGAGCCAACTGCTGGCTACCGTCAGCCACGAGTTGCGGACCCCGCTGAACGCTATCTTGGGCTACACCGATATGTTACAGGCCGGGGCGCGAGGCGAACTGACGGAAAAACAGCTTCAGGTGTTGCAGCGGATTATCATCAATTCGGACAAATTGGGCAGCCTGATTAACAATCTGTTGATCCAAGCCCAGATGGAGCAGGGTAGGTTGACCCTGCAACAATCCAGCTTCGTCCCTACCGCGCTTTTGACCAGCCTGGAGTCGGTGCTGGGGCCAACAGCCCGGGCCAAGGGCCTCCTGTTAATCGGGCAGATCGACGAGTCCCTGCCCGATCAATTGATCGGCGATGTCAACCGGCTGCAAGATATTTTAATCAACCTGGTTGGCAACGCCGTCAAGTTCACAGCGGTGGGCGAGGTTCGGGTGCGGCTGTTCCGGCCGGCCGCCGACCGGTGGGCGCTGGCTGTGAGCGACACCGGCCCCGGCATCCCCGCCGACGCTCAGGCCGCCATTTTTGAACCCTTTCGCCAGGTGGATGGCACGACCACGCGGGGCTATGGCGGTTCCGGCTTGGGGCTGTCGATTGTGCGGGAATTGGTGACTTTGATGGAAGGCACGTTGACGGTAGAGAGTGAGGTCGGGCAGGGCAGCACGTTTACGGTGCGGTTGCCTTTAATCAATGAAGAATGAAGAATGAAGAATGAAGCAATGAAGAATGAAAATTTGTTGTTTTTGTTGAGTAGGCAGAGAGGATGCCTCTATGAATAATAAGATGGATGGAAACAAGGCCCTGGCTTTGGTGATCGAGGATGATGAGGATGCCGCCGCGATTTTTGCGGAGGCGTTGCAGGCGGCAGCGTTGAACCCGGAGATTATCCGGGAGGGGCAAGCGGCCCTGGCCCGGCTGGCCGAGGTCGCTCCGGCTCTGGTTGCCCTGGATTTGCACCTGCCCCAGGTGTCGGGCCGGGAGATTTTGCGCCATATTCGGGCCGACGCCCGGCTGAGCGACACCAAAATCATCATTATCTCCGCCGACCCGCGCATGGCCGACACCCTGCGGGAGGAGGCCGATTTGGTGCTAATCAAACCGGTCAGCTACCGCCAGGTCCGCGATCTGGCCGCCCGCCTCCATCCGGCCTGGAAGTCGGGGGAGATTTAGGCTCTGTTTCTGTCAGGCCCCGGCCTTGAACACCTCATGCTTGACCCGCAGCCGGGCCAACCGCTCCGGGATGACCTCAACCCCAATGCCGGGACCGGTCGGTACGGTGATGGTTGAGTCGGCGGGGTTGAGGGCAAAGCGTGGCTCGGCCACATCCTCGGCGTAGTAACGGTCGGTGGCGGAGATGTCGCCGGGCAGGGTGAAGTTGGGCATCGTGGCCAGGTGGAGATTGATGGCGCGTCCGACGCCGGTCTCCAACATCCCGCCGCACCACATAACAATGCCCGCCTCGACGCACATCTCGTGAATGGCCACGGCGCTGCTCAGGCCGCCGACGCGGGCCACTTTCATATTCAACACCCGGCAGGCTTGGGCTTCGATGGCCCAGCGGGCGTGGTGGACGGAGTGGATGCTCTCGTCGAGGCAGATGGGCACGTTGACCTGGGCCTGGAGTTTGGCGTGGTCGAAGATGTCCTCGTAATGGAGCGGCTGCTCGACCATCAGCAAATCAAACGGCTCCATCTGCCGGAAGAGGTCAACATCGGCCAGCGTGAAGGCCGAGTTCGCATCGGCCATCAGCTTGATGTCGGGATGACGGGCCCGCACGGCCGCTAACGGCTCAAGCTCCCAGCCCGGCTCGATCTTCATCTTGATGCGGCCATACCCGCCGGCCACAAATTGGTCGATGCGCTCCAACAGGGCGGCCAACGTCGGCTGAATACCGATGCTGACGCCAACCTCGACCCGCTCCCGCTGCCCGCCCAACATCCTGGACAGAGGAACCCCCTCAGCCCTGGCCAGTAAATCCCAGACTGCATTTTCCAGGCCGGCTTTGGCCATCGAGTGGCCCCGCACTTTACGGAAGTAGGCCGGGACTTCCTCCGCTGCGGTCACATCCTGACCGAGCAGGGCCGGGGCCAGAAAATCCCGCATAATATGCCAGGCCGTGCCGACGGTTTCGTAGGAGTAGCCGGGGTCCATCGAAGTCGGGCACTCCCCCCAGCCGGCCAGCCCCTCGCTGTGGACCGATACCAAAATACAGGAGCGTTCCACCTGCGTGCCAAAGCTGGTGCGGAAGGGGTGGACCAATTCCTGGGAGACGTGGTGGAGTTCGATACGTTCGATTTTCACGGGGTTATATCCTTTTCTAACAAATAGTAGTTTCGTCCCTCAGCCCGTAACAGATCAATAGCCGTGTACCCGGTGGCAAACGCCTCCTCGAAAATCTGCCGGGTTTGGCGCTGCCACCGGAGCGCGGCGTCGGGGGCTTTCGTTTTTAAGCGGTTGATGTCGCCCGGAATTTCAACCAGGCAGGGGGCGGTTTGGAGAGGCTGCACCGTCGCCGGGGGCAGCCGCACACCATCCCCGTGGGGCAGGCTGGCATTGAGAAGCGGGTAGGCTGACACAGAGCGTTTTTCGACATCACCCCTCACCCTGGCCACGACCCGGGCGCTGGCGAGCCACCAATCGACCCGGAAACGGTCGCTGGGCAAGCCCTGGTTCAGTTCGTTCCGCATCTGGCCGTACAGATTGGGGAGATAGGTGTTGCTGACCGCCCCCAATTTGTGCAGGTTAAAGTAGGCGTTCCGCCCCTGGAGGGGGTCGAACGTCCAGGTGATGAGATCAAGACCCTGTTCCAGGGCATGCTCCCGCTGGGCCAATTTCAGGGCCAGGCCGATCTGGTGGTCCTGGTAATCCGGCAGCACTCCGGCCTGATGGGAGGCCAATTTGAGACGCCCCTCGTCCGTCCGGCTCAGAAAGCCGTAGGCAAAGCCGACCGGCTCGCCCACCTCGGTGCTGGCCAGCAGGACAAGCCCCCCCTCTTTGGCGATGGTAAACAGGAGATGATCGGGAGCCACTTCCAGGTCGGTCGAGGCCCAGATTTCCTTTTGCAGCGTTTCCAGGTGACGACACTCAGCGATGGTGGTCACGGGTTGGATGGTGACAGACATGGCCATGTGGGGCGCTAACCGGCAGCTTTTCTAATCACGGTTTCGGATAGGTTATCAACCATCTCACGCATTGAAACTGCCATTGGTTCTCTCCTCTGTAGTGAAGTTACGAAGTTTATCACGACCGCCATTGTAATCAAATTCGATCAAACAAACAATTCCGTTCCTTCCTCAAGCTGTTGTTGTCCGTTGTTGTGCCCCCTACCGCCGCCAATAAATCGGCGTCAACAAAATGAGAACGGTGAACAACTCCAGCCGGCCCAGTAGCATCAGGAAAGCCAGAAACCATTTGCCCCCAACCGGGATGTTGGCGTAATTGTCGGTCGGGCCGACGTCGCCGATGCCGGGACCGATGTTGCCCAGCGTGGCGATGACCGACCCCATGGCCGACAGGAAATCGAGACCCATGGCCGTCATAACCAGCGAGGAGAGGAGGAAGATGAGCAGGTAGATGACGAAGAAGGCCAGCACGTTGGAGACAATCGACGGGGCCACGCCTCGCCGGTTCAGGCGCACCGGGATAACTGCACGCGGATGGAGTAGGCGGCGTAGCTCGACCCAGCCATTTTTGATGACCACCAGCAGGCGCACGATTTTGATGCCCCCGCCCGTAGAGCCGGAGGAGCCGCCGGTGAACATCAAGATAAAGACCATAAACAGCAACGGCGTGGCCCACAGTTCAAAGTCGGCGGTGGCAAAGCCGGTGGTGGTGATGATGGTCAAGGTGGTGAACAGACCGTCTCGAAACGCCTGTTCAAGGGGTAGATCGTGGTGGAAGATCAGGCCGGCGGTCAACAGGGCCGTCACCACCAGGACCAGAGTGGAGTAAAGTTTGAACTCCTCGTTGCCCCAGATCCGCTCGAAGCGAGTTTTGAGGGCAAAGTAGTGCAGGGCAAAATTGATCCCGGCCAGGTACATAAAGAGAGCGATGACGTATTGAACATAGGGGCTAAATTCGGAGATGCTACTCTGCTTGGTGGAGAAGCCGCCGGTAGCCATCGTGGCCATACTGTGGTTGAAGGCGTCATACAGCGACAACCCCCCCAACATCAACAAAATCGTTTCGACGACTGTCAGCAGAACATAGATGGACCACAGCCGCTTGGCCGTCTCCTTGACGCGGGGGTGGATTTTATCCGGCGTGGGGCCGGGCACTTCGGCGATGAACAACTGCATCCCGCCGATGCCCAGGATGGGCAGAATGGCCAGCGACAGCACGATGATGCCCATACCGCCGATCCAGTGGGTCATACTGCGCCAAAAAAGAACGCCCCGGGGCAACGACTCGATATCGTTCAAAATCGAAGCCCCGGTGGTGGTGAAGCCGGACATCGTTTCGAAGAAGGCGTCGGTGAAGCTGGGGATGGCCCCGCTAAAGACGAATGGCAGCGCCCCAAACATCGACATAATCACCCAACCCAGGGTCACGATCAGATACCCTTCCCGCTTGCCGATGTCTGTCCGGTCGGCGTGATTGGTTAAGGCCCAACTACCCACCCCCACCAAAATAGTCAGCCCGCTGGCGGATAAGATGGCCCCGATGTCATTACTGCCGTAGTAGATAGAAAAAGGAATACCAACCAGCATCAGAGTACCACTGAGCGCCAGCAGCAACCCCAGCACGTTGATTACGACGATGAAATTTATCATAGTAGTTTATACATTTTATCATTTCAGGAGTGAGGACGATTCTTAATGGAAGAATGTATCCAACTGCTTGACCGCGTCGGGACGAGAGAAGACCACCACCCGATCATCCGGCTGCAAGACCGAATCGCCGACGGTGATGAAAGCGTTGTTGCCCCGCACCACGCCGCCGATGATGGCCCCTTTGGGAAAACCCTTTAAATCTTTGACCGCCCCTTGAGTGATTTTGGTGTTCGGCTTGACGATGTACTCACAAATCTCGGCGTCGGCATCGCTCAGGTTCATCAACATCACGATCTCCCCCTTACGGATGAAGCTGAAAATGTGGCCGGCGGCAATCATCTTCTGGTTGATGACCGTATCGATCCCTAAATTTTGGGTCAACAACATATAATCCATATTTTCGACCAGGGCGATGGTCTTTTTGACTCCCTTGCGTTTGGCCGACAGGCTGGACATAATGTTGGTTTCCGTGTCGTTAGTCACGGCGATGAAGGCATCCATATGCTCGATGCCCTCCTCCACTAACAGTTCGCCATTGCGCCCATCCCCGTGCAGTACCAGCGTGCTGGGCAGCAGACCGGCCAACTGTTCACACCGTTCCTTATCCCGCTCGATCAGTTTGACCGAGAAATCCCGTTCCAGCCGCTTGGCCGTCTTGGTGCCCAACGAACTGCCGCCCAGGATCATAATATTCTTGATGGTGATTTTTCTGTTGCCAGTGAAATTGATGATGCCGTCGATGGAGGCCGAGTCGGTGATGACGAAAATGAGATCGTGGCGGCGCAGGCTGTTCTCGCCGCTGGGGATGATGGTCCGGGCATTCCGCACCATGGCCACGATTCTAAAGTTGAGGGTGTCATAGATGCGGGCAACTTCCATCATGCTTTTGTTGACCACCGGCGCGTTTTCCTGAACGGTCATTTCCAGCAGGGTTAGTTTGCCATTCTCAAATTCGAAGGCGTTGCGGGCGGTGGCCTGGTTGATGAGCCAGATGATCTCCGAGGTAGCCAACTCGCTGGGGTAGATCATCGAGTCGATGCCCATCCCCCGAAAGTCGATACAACAATTCTCATCCAGATATTCCGAATTTTCGACGCGGGCAATCGTTCGCCCGGCCCCCAACTGTTTACCCATCGCCGCCGCCATCATATTGACCTGCTCCAACTGGGTCACGGCAATCAGCAGATCCGCCGTGCCTACCCCCGCACGTTGCAGGATGTCGATGGAGGTGGCGTTGCCCTGAATGGTAATTACGTCGGTTTGGGATTCGACCATATTGAGAACTTCCCGGTCCGTGTCGATAACAACGATGTCGTGGTGATCCTGAGCCAACATCCGGGACAGATATAGCCCCACCTCACCGGCTCCGGCAATAACAATTTTCATAAAAACGTTCTCCTAAACAATTTCCTCTAACTTATCCAACTCCTCCGGGATGCCCATCGCAATAATGGCCGTCCCCGGCAGGAGCTTTGTGTTGGCGTTGGGATGGGTCGAAACCATTTCGCCGGGATGATCGACGGCCAGCACGGCTACCTTGAGCTTGGCCTCTGATAACGTCAATCCGGCCAGCGGCGAGTCTTGGGTAATGATAAACTCCTCGATCCGCATCTGGTGATCGCCGAATTGGAGGATGCCATCCAGAAAGTTGACCACGTTGGGCCGAGTCAGCATCTGGGCGATGCGATGGCCGGTGATGGCGTAGGGCGATATGACGCTGTCCGCCCCGGCCTTTTCCAGCTTGGCAATCGACGAGTCCATATTGCAGCGGGAGATGA
>CAZWZZ010000195.1:0-9194 GCA_964638395.1 uncultured Caldilineaceae bacterium | reverse complement strand
ACAAGGAGAAAAATATGGGCTGGCGAACATTTGCCTGGTTAGTGGTTTTGGCCCTGATGTGGGGACCATCTTTTCTATTCATCAAAGTGGCTGTTCACGACATTCCGCCGTTGACACTGGCGGCGGCGCGGGTTAGTCTGGCGGCGACCTTTCTGTACGTGGTGCTGCGCTGGCAGGGGCGGCAGTTGCCCCGGTTCGGGCGGCAATGGAAATATTTCGCGGTGATGGGTTTCTTCTCGAACGCCTTGCCCTTCAGCCTCTTTAGCTGGGGCGAGCAGTACCTCGATAGCGCCCTGGCCGCCATCATCAACGGCACGACGCCCCTCTTTACCATCATTTTGGCCCACTTGGTCTTTGCCGATGACCGGCTGACCCCGACCAAAATCGTGGGCGTGCTGCTCGGCTTCGGCGGCTTGCTGGCTCTCGTTGGGCCGGAACTGTTAGGGGGGCTACAGGCCACAACGTGGGGCTTGCTGGCTATGACCGTGGCTTCGGCTAGCTACGGCGTGGCCATCGTGTATGGCCGCAAGTTTTTGCGGGGGTTGCCGCCGTTGGTTGGCCCGGCTGCCCAACTGACGATGGCCAGCCTCTATCTGCTGCCCCTCTCGTTGCTGATCGAGCAGCCCTACAGCCGACCGCTGCCGTCGCCGGCTGCCGTGGGGTCTGTGTTGATGCTGGCTCTGGTGGGGACGGCTCTGGCCTTCATCATCTACTACCGGATTATGGAGATAACCAGCGCCACGAACCTGTCGATGATTACCTACCTGGTTCCCATCGTCGGCACGGTGCTGGGCGTGGTCGTCCTCGGCGAGCGGCTGGGGCTGAACGCCTATCTGGGCTGCGGGCTGATTTTGCTGGGCGTGATGACGGTCAACGGCGTTTTTAAATTTATGACCACTGCCAACGCAGCCAACCCTCCGGCTCGCACGCATACAGCGAGATAGGCCCCTGCCGGTCCGGGTGACTCGCCTCGCGGATTTCCCAGCGGCTGGCCTGGAAACGTTTGACCGCCGCCCCGGTCAACCCCAACTTGGTCAGCCGCTCCCGGAAGATTTCCGCCTCTTCCTCCGGGCTTAAATCGCCCCAATCTTCGTCTAAAACCTCATTCAAAAAGTGGCTGGCCTGACACAATACACCGTAGGCCGCCGCATCAACCGGCTCCAACTCCGCCCTGGCCCACGGCGTATCGTAGCTGTAATTGTGCAGCACGCCGATCAACTCATCGTTACAGTAAAGTTTCATAGTTTCCTGAGTCCCTTCTTTAACATCCACTCCCAGTATAACATAAAATCGGCCAAATGGATGATTGTGATTTGTGGCTCAAATTACGAGTAGACCGCGCAGCATCCTGAGTAAACCGAAGAATGAGGTTGTATCGAAGGGTGTTGCGGTCTACTGATTACCCCCACCGACTTTTGATGCGGCTTTAAAGTGGTTATAATCTCAGTTCAGCATAATCAGTAGACCGCAACGGCCAAGCTCGGAGAAGGTTTGTCCCACAGGGAGGCTTCGCACTAGCCTCCGACCGCCGGTTGCAAACCGGCTCGGAGCATTTGATTGCGGTCTACTGATAATATATTTTTCAAAGAAAGTGACCATCATCCGTGTCAAGTTACGAACAGCGCACACCCGAAGAAATTCAGCAAGAATTACACCGGGAATTAGAGCGGATCAAAGAGGGTGCCCTCAGCAAAGCGGACCCCTCCAAAATCGACAAAAAGCGGTATCGTAAAGTCCGCTGGTTCTTTGCCAAAGCCTTTATCCACGTCATCTTTTGGGACATTCTCCTCAACCGGCCTCTTTTGCGGCAGTTCCGCACGCCGCCGTTACCCCGCTGGCAACGCATCGCCCGCAACTATCGGGCGCTGGCCGTGGAGATGGGCGGGGTGTTGATTAAGCTGGGCCAGTTTCTCAGCATTCGAGTCGATATTCTTCCGGCTGAAGTGACCGGCGAGTTGGCCGGATTGCAGGATGAAGTGCCACCGGAGCGGCTGGAAGCGATCATCGCCCAGGTCGAGGCCGATTTTGAGCGGCCCTTTACCGAACTTTTTGCCTGGATCGACCCGGAGGCGCTGGGGGCGGCCTCGTTGGGCCAGGCTCACCTGGCCCGTCTGGCCGACTCGAACGAGGAGGTGGTCATCAAGGCTCTGCGGCCCGGCATCGACGTTATGGTGGAAACCGATTTGTCCGCTATTGCCCTGGCTCTGGGCTGGCTGAAGTGGTATCGCCCGATCAGCAAGCGTGTCGATCTTGAGTGGCTGGCCGAGGAGTTCACCACCATCACCCGCAACGAGCTGGATTTCCACAAAGAAGGGCAAAATGCCGAGCGTTTCGCCAAAGATTTTGCCGATGATGCCGGCGTCTACATCCCCAAAGTCTATTGGAAGCAGAGCGCCCCGCGCACCCTGACCCTGGAAAATGTGGGCTACATCAAAATTGGTGATCTCCGGGCCATCGAAGCGGCCGGCATTAGCCGCCCCGCCGTAGCCCGCAAATTTTACGAGATTTACATGCAGCAAATCTTCGTCACCAATTTCGTCCACGCCGACCCCCACCCCGGCAACGTTTTTATCAAACCGCTGCCCACCCCGGCGGAAATCGACGCGGGTATCCAGACATTTCGGCCCGGTGCCCCGGTTCCCTACCAGCCGGATCGTCCGTTTCAGATGGTCTTCGTCGATTTTGGAATGACTTCGGTCATCCCGGAGCGGCTGCGGAACGCGCTGCGAGAGTATGCCATCGGCTTTGGCACACGGGATGCCTACAAGGTGGTGCAGGCTTATGTCAATGCCGGGGTGCTGCTGCCCGGAGCCGATTTGAAGCGGCTGGAGGAGATGCACGCGGCCATCTTTGACCGTTTTTGGGGCGTCGAGATAGGGGATATGCAGAATGTGGCCCTCAGCGAGGCTGACTTTTTCATCAGCGAGTATCGAGACATCATCTACGATGCCCCCTTTCAATTTCAGGTCGATATGCTCTTCACGGTGCGAGCCATTGCGATTCTATCCGGCATGGCCACCACCCTCGACGAGAAGTTCGATCCCTGGAACGAGGCCATCCCCTTTGCCGAACGTTTTGCAGCGGAGGAGTTGCAGCAAAATTGGCGGGGCTGGCTGGATGAGTTTATCAAAATCGGGCAACTGCTCGTCAAACTGCCCGATCAACTGGATCGGGTCCTGTCGCTCTCTCAACGGGGCAACCTGACCATCCAAACCTCCCTGGCCCCCGATGCCCGCAAAGCGAACCAACGCCTCGAACAGGCCGTCAACCGCCTGACCTGGGTCGTTCTGGCCACCGGCCTGCTCCTGGCCGGCGTTACCCTCCGCACCGGCCCGGATGAGACGCTGGGCGGGGTGATGTTAATTTTAGCCGGGGTTTCTTTTTTGTGGGGGATAGTGGTGCGGCGGGGAGGGTAAGCTGGCCTATTTGGCGCGTTTTGTCTATGGGCTGCTGATTATGTTTGACTTTGATACTTTACCGAAATATACTTCGACTATGATTACCCTAAATTTAGGAGAAATATTGTGATAAGGCAGGTGTCTATCGCTGGGTACAAATCATTGCGAGATGTCGAAATAGCGTTGAGGCCGCTAACCGTTTTTGTTGGGCCTAATGCTGTCGGCAAAAGCAATTTGTTTGATGCGTTGAATTTGTTGGCCAAAATGGTCACGTCCAGAAATCTCAAAACTGCCTTTGAGCATCACCGGGGCGCTCCTTTGGAAGCCTTTTCTTATGATGAATCTGGTATCGAAGGGTTAATCAAACAAGAGAAGGCTCAATTTACAATTGAAGTGGATGTAGAGTTGTCTCCCGGTGTGATAAATGAAGTCAATCATCTCATCCAACAATTACGTGAAGGTATTAGCGAGAGTCCAAAACAAATCGTTAGGGAAACGTTTCTGCGGTATTCTCTAACGGTCGAAATGATGACGGAATTTGGTCACCTCCGTGTTTTAGATGAGAAGTTACAGGCGCTCAACCAGGATGGCTCTCCCCGAAAAACACGCAATGCTTTTGTAGAGCGAGTTGATGAAAAATTACACCTACGAATGGAGGGACAATCCCACCCCACCTATCACGATTTGGGCCTGGATCACACGCTGGTCTCTAATGATTTGTATCCGCCCCATTATCCTCACATTACAGCTTTTAAGGAAGAACTATCCCGTTGGCGTTTTTATTATCTTGAACCTCGGGCGATGCGGTCGGACACCCCGGTAAAGGAAGTCGATGTCTTGGAAGCATCGGGGGCTGATTTATCGGCTTTCTATAATACACTCCGGGTCAAGTGGTCCAAACAGTATCAAAGTTTAGTCCGGACTCTCAAAGCAATCATTCCTCAAATCGAATATATTAACGTTGGCCCTAGTAAACAGGGGTTTTTAGAACTGGAAGTTGTCGAGGCGGGCATACCCTATTCATCCCGCGTAATTTCTGAGGGAACGTTACGCATTATGGCCCTTCTGGCTATTGTTACCCCGTCAATGGAAACAACGTTGATAGGGTATGAAGAGCCTGAAAATGGGGTCCACCCCCGTCGGATCAAACTAATTGCCGATCTTCTAAAAAATACGGTCGAGCATGGCAATCACGGGCGACAGGTCTTGATAAATACACATTCACCGCTCTTACCTGAATATTTTGAGGCAGCGTCCTTAATCAAATGTAGAAAGGACCAGAATGGAACTGTTTTTGAGTCCTTTCCTAAAGGCCCGATTTTTAAGAAAACTGAAATTGATGGCGCCTTGCGATCTGAAAATGATGATGTCTTAGAGCCGACTTTCACAGAACAAATTGTCCGTGGAGATTTCTAAATGGGCTTTATTCGGTTAGGCTATTTTCTGGAAGATATTGCCCATGAACAATTTCTGACTTGTTTAGTCTCCCGTGTTGCTGCGGACATGGGTTTGGAAATATCCCGGTTGAACCATGATGTTCGCAATGCCAGCGGCGGGCATGGTAAAGCTTTAACCGAATTGGATAAGTTCATGCGTGATATGGCCAGAGGTCGTGTGTCCGCGCCCCCTATCTTGGTTGTGGCGATTGATGGCAATTGTGTGGGGTATAACGCAAAAGCAAATGACATCAGAGGGCGGGTGGAACAACGAAACTACGCCGGTCAATTGGTTTGCGCCGTGCCAGATCCCCACATAGAACGCTGGTATATTGCTGATCCATCAGGATTTCAGAAGGCTATTGAGTCGGAAATGACCCCTCAACTACCTGCCTACAAATGTGAGCGAGGAATGTACAAACGCATCTTGAAAGATGCTTTCAACCAGGCAGATATTGTCCCCCTGCTTGGCGGCGCGGAATATGCCGAAGATATTGTTGCTCATATGGACCTGTACAAAGCTCAACAGGAAGACAGAGCCTTGAAATCCTTCATCGACCACCTAAAGCAGGCTTTATCCCCTTATGTAGGCTAACAGTGAAGCAGTTTTATTCCCCCGGCGTGCCGTTGAGCGAGTCGCTGGCTCGCCAGTGGCGCGGATCGTCGGGGTCCCTGGTTGGGTCAACGAGGATGAGAGAGTCGCCCCGGCCATCAGGACTGATGGGCCAGCCGTTCTCATCGTCGTAGGTGACTGAGAAAAGGACCTCGCCAAAAGCATCGCGGAGAGTCAGCGTTTCGCCTCTGTTTGACAGTTGGCCGCTGTAGACCCCGTCAAGCGGCACGCTGGGGTAGCGGGCGGCAAAGCGCTCCGGATTCCGGGCTAGGACCAGCACAGCGCCGGGGGCCAGCGGTGGCTGATTCGGCGGGAAGGCAAAGTCGATCCCCTCAAAAAAGGCGTTGGCGATCTGTACGGAACTGTTCCCCACATTTTTCAACTCGATAAATTCATACCCATCCCCCCCACGCGGATTGTACATCACCTCGGTCATCCGCAGGCGGGCATCCCGTTCGACCAGGCGGAAAACAGCCTCGTTGAGGGCGCTCCAGGTGGGGCCACTTTCGCCGTTATCGACAAAAAGGCGGCTTTTGAGGTGGGTCGTTTGGGTCAACAGCAGCGGCGTCCCGTCGTAAGCTATCGCCTGGGGATGAACCGCGCCGCTCTGGGGCTGCCGGGGGTCGGCGCCGTCGAGGGTATAGTAAATGGTTGGGGCCGGTTCAGGCAGATTGTCGGGTAAGGTCAGGGTCAACGCGAAATCGGGCGTGACCAGCCCTCCCTGTTGGTTAAAAACGGGCGGATCGAGAGGCGGATAGTAGCCGCTCTGGCGGGCCAGGGCGATCAATTGGGCAGCGTTCCCCGCCATTTGAGCCAGCACATCATCCCCCGCTTGCAGCCAGTCGTCGCGGGTGACGGGTGGTTCGACGCGGACATCCCCCCAACGGGCGGACTCGGCCACGATAGCCGGGTCGATACGCTCGTTGAGCCGTCGCCAGCGAGCCTGAGCGGCGGCATCGGTCAACGCCCCGTCGTTGAAGAGATGTTTGTACATCCGGTCGGCCAGGGTCATCCTGAAGTCGGGATGCTTGATGAAGGTCTCGAACAAGACTTTGAGGACATTCTGCTTATAATTCTTGCCCAGATAAATCTCCGCGCCATCTATCCAAATCCACTCCCCATCCCAGACGAAATAACGAATCAAGCCATCCGGCTGGCGTACCCCGGCGTACCAATTTTTGTGGGGCCAATCCCGATTTCCGGCATACCAATTGAGAATGAAGTTGTCGATCATGTGGGGGATGTCGAGATAGGTTTGAATGAGTTCATAGTTGCCCGGATCGGCAATCATCGCCTCTAGCCCGTCGTTGCGGGCCAGGAGATACATCAATTCTGCCACCCGCTCATCCGAGCCGCTAACCGGCCCATCACTGTTGACGGCGTACCACGCTTCCGGCTCCCCGCCAAAGTAAGCGGCCATAAAATTCTCATCGGGCCGCTCCACAGCGTTGTACAGCCCCCAATAGAGGCCGTTGACGTAAAGATGCACGAAAATGCCGTGGGAGCCGGAGCCGGACATTTCGATTTGGGAGGCTCGCAGCCATTCGTCGCGGGTGTAGGTGGTGGCCTCGTAAGGCAGCATGGTCTCCGGGCGGGCGGCAAAACTACGGTTGGTCCCGGCCCGGAGGGTGATCGTATCGAACGCCTCGACCGGTGAATCGGGGAAGAGGGGATAGTTCAGTTTAGTCGGGCCATACGCCCCTCGGAAGAAGAGGCGGAAGGAGTGTTTGGGCATAAATTCCCAGCGGCCTGTGCCTCCCTGAATACGGACCCCGGCATTGATCTGGATATTTTCTTGAAAATTTGCAGCCGACTCGGGGGCGATCAATTCGACGGAGACGGGGCGCTCCCAGGCCCGACCCCGTTCGCGGGGATTGGAATAAAGTTCGTTAAAGCTGGCCGGGTCCATCACCAACGAGAGGGCCGGGATGGAGCGCAACCCGTCGAGGAGGGACTCTCGATACCGGGGATCATTGACCACCGTCGGGTCCATTTCATAATCGGCCAGGGCCGGTTCCCCTTCTTTGTGAACCCCGGCATCCTTGGGGTAAACACCCCAGGTCGTCGGGAAGCCGGGGGGATCGGTGGGCTGGCTCAGGACATCGGCCCAAAAAATGTAGGAATGGGTCGTGGGCGGGGCGGGTAGAAAGCCCGGCTTGACCGCTGCGGCTCGGAGCAGCGTCGTCTGGTCGATGGATAGCGGCTCGGTGTAAACCGTGCCATTCTCCTCGTTGGGTTGGCTGCCGTCGGTGGTGTAGATAATGGTTGCCTCCGGCGTGGAAGTCGTCAACTCGACGGTGAAGGGTTGATCGTAGAAGCCCCGCTCCACAGTGGCGGTGACCGCGGCAACCAGGCCGAACCAGACCTGCGACTCGTCGTTGACCTGGCCCGGCGTCGGGTTGGCCAGATAGCCGACCCGCAAGAGATCGGCATAACGCCCATAGCTGACATCGGCCAAATGGGGCGCAACCTCCGGCCCAATTTGATCGACGAAGCGATCATCGAACAGGCTGTACAGCCCCAAAAACTCCCCCTGCCGGTTGAGTTTGAAATTGGTGTGGAGCGTGTGGCCGGGATCGGTGCGGTTTTTGCCAGAGGCAAAGATGAGCAGATACTCTCCGTTGCCCAGAGTCATATCGGGGAAAACCCACTTTTTCGGCTGGTCAGGATCATCGGTCAGGGCAAACCCCGAAAGATTGAGCGGCTGGCTGGTGCGGTTGTAAATCTCGACCCAATCAGCATAGTCGCCATCCTCATCCGCCAGAGTTGTTTCGTTGTCGGCGGAGACCTCGGTAATGAGCAATTCGCTCTGTGCCTGTTGGGCCATCGCCAGGAGAAAGGGGCTTAACCCGGCGGCCACGCCGATGGCGATAATAATCCAGAAGATGGTTCCTGATTGGCGTTTGATGTGGGTCATCATTTCAATCTATGGTCACTTGGTGGATAATCAGGCTGTCCTGATTATTTTTCAATGATAAACGCCAGCCATCCTCGCTTTGATAGAGGCCAACCAGCAGCCGGTACTCGCCCCCCGGTAAATCCTCCGGCAGCGACAGGGGATGGGTGTCTTCGACGATCTGACCCGGCTGCCACCACGGCGTCGGGTAGGCCCCGGCCCGGGGCAGGCTGTCATTTTGAGTCTGCAATTGGCCCGCTTCGTCGATTAGATGGACAAACGCCACGTAGTTCTCGGCAAGGGGCTGGCTCGTGTCCCAGAAGAGGGTGACGGGCACGGTTTGGCCCGGTTGCCACGGTTCCGGCGGCAGGCGATAGCCGCGTAGGATGGGGCCATCCTGCCATTCGGCGGTCACGCGCTCGACGCCGGTTAGCGTCGGCCACGTCTCCGGCGCAATGGTAAACCGATCCACCACCTGATCTAACGCCACCCCCTCCAAAGTCGTCGCCCGGAGTGGAACCTGGCGGGTATCGAGCAGGGTCACTTCGATCTGGGCAGCCAGCGGTCCCTCCATTTCTGCCGGTAGTTGGAAATCATAACGATCCGCGATGATGTTGCCCGGCAGCCACTCCGTCTCCCGTTCATCCTCAGCGGGGGTGAAGAGGTTGGCATCGCTGCGCCCTAGCGAAATACTACGGCTGTCGGCTAACTGAACGGTGACATCAAGGGGGCGGTGCATCTCCCGCACCGGTTGCCAGTAGAGCGTCAAATTCAGCGTTGCGCCGGGCGTCGGCGAGACCGGGTCGAGGCGGTAGGCGGCCAGCCTGAGTCGCTCATCATAGACCCGATCC
>CAZWZZ010000194.1:0-9229 GCA_964638395.1 uncultured Caldilineaceae bacterium | reverse complement strand
AGGCCGGCTCGGTCGGGCGGGGTTGGCTCGAAGTAGGGTTCTAAATGATAGGTGGTTTTGGTGAGGCCCTCCCCCAGTAGATTGGGCACAAAATTGGAGCGGAAGTTGAGATACCATAACAGGCCAATCCCGGCCCCCCCCAGAATCAGGATGGTGATGACCGTGGACAGGGTGTAGGCCAGGGTCAGCTTCCAATGGAGTCGTAAGAAGTAGGCTTGAATTTGCCGCCAGCGCTCTTTCAATTGTGTGCTGACGTTGCGTTTTTGTGATTGAGGTGTCGTCATGCCGTGATACCGATTATTACGTCTTATATTTTTCCATTAAGCTCATTATAACTCAAAACAGGCCAGCCGTCATCAAACCTGGGGTGGGGGCGCGGTCGGTCTGCGGGTGGAAGGGGCCAGGATAAGGTTTTTGTATTTCGTTCCATGTGTCTATATAATGCTCAGGAAAGCTAAGCCAGGTTGGAAGGGCAACGTAGAGGGGAGCCAAGAATAATGATGGAAGAGAAGCCAGACGTGGTAGAAGCCGCCGTCAGAGATGAGACGCCGGCTGCCTCAGAGACAGTGGAAGCTGTTTCGTCCCCTAAAAATTTTTTTGTGGTGGGTATCGGGGCGTCGGCCGGCGGTTTGGAAGCGTTGGAGCAGTTGTTCGGGCAGATGGTGCCGGAGAGCGGTCTGGCTTTTGTCATTATTCAACATCTCTCCCCCGATTATAAGAGCATGATGGCCGAGTTGTTGGCTAAGCATACCACCATCCCCGTCCATGAAGCCCGCGACGGCCTTCGGGTCGAGCCGAATAACATCTACCTCATTCCGCCCCGGAAGAATATGACAATTTTCCATTGCCGGTTGCACCTGACCGACCGGGAGATTGCGATGGGCTTACACCTGCCTATCGACATCTTTTTCCGATCATTGGCCGAGGATGCCGGGGAGAAAGCAATTGCCATCATCCTCTCCGGCACCGGTAGCGATGGGACACGCGGGTTGCGGGTGGTCAAGGAGCGAGGCGGTTTGGTGATGGTTCAGGATGAAAAATCGGCCAAATTCGATGGCATGCCCCGCAGCGCGATGGCCACCCAGTTGGTCGATTATATCTTGCCGCCGGAGCGGATGGCCCAAGAACTCCTGAAATATACCAACCATCCCCAGCTTGCGGTTGATCCGGCCCAATCCAGTCTGGCGACCAATGAGCAGGTTCTCGACAAAATATTTGCTATCCTCCGCAGCCGAAACGGGGTCGATTTTACCTGCTACAAAGAGAAAACGATTGCCCGGCGTCTTGAACAACGGATGAGCGTCAATCAGGTCAATAATCTGGATGATTATCTGATGTTTCTCTACCGCTCCACCGCCGAGGTGGATACCCTGTACAAAGAGCTACTCATTGGGGTGACACAATTTTTTCGGGATGGAGAGGTTTTCGACTTTCTACAAGAAGAGGTCGTTCCCCTGCTGTTGAAAGATAAATACCGGTATGACCAGGTACGGGTTTGGGTTCCGGGCTGCTCCACCGGCGAGGAAGCCTACTCCCTGGCCATCCTCCTGAACGAGGTTATGGAGCGGCAGGGACAATTTACTGATGTCAAAATTTTCGCCACAGACATCGACCAGAATGCGTTGGAGTTTGCCAGCCGGGGCTATTACCCGGAGAGCATTGCCGCCGAGGTCTCCTGGGAGCGGCTCAAGAATTATTTTGCCAAGAAAGAGGAGGGGTATGAGGTCAAACGGCTGGTCCGCGAAATGGTTATTTTTGCCCGGCAGGATGTGACGAAGGATCCGCCGTTTTCCAAAATCGATCTGATCTCCTGTCGCAATTTGATGATTTATCTCCAGCCCCCGTTGCAAAAGAAATTGTTGTCCACCTTTCAATTTTCTTTGAAGCAAGATGGCTTTTTGGTGTTGGGTAATAGCGAAACAATCTCCGACCGGGGCAGTATCTTTGTCAGCCAGCACCCCAAATGGAAAGTGTACCAATACAAAGGTGGGTGGGACCCGAAAGTTAGCTACGATAGCCGTCTCTATATGCGGGACCAGAAGCCCCCACTTCCACTTACGCCCCCCCTCCGCCGGCGGGATGCCGCCGCCTCCCATTTTACGAACGAAACGATCTATCGTCACTTGATCGAGGCATTTCTGCCCCCCTGTGTCGTCGTTAACGAGGCCGGCGAACTGCTCCACATTTTTGGGGATATGAGCCAATATCTGAAGATACCCTCCGGGGGAGCATTTACGGCCAATATTTTGAAGATGGTTCGCCAAGATTTATCCATTGCCCTCAGTACGGCCATTCATCGCGTGGTCAAAGAGCAACAGGAGGTTATCTACAAAAATATCAGTATCAAGACGACGGAGGATGTGGCCGCCATTAGCCTGGTAGCTAAACCATTTGTCGAGTCCAAAAGCCGCCAGTCGTTGATCTTCATTCAGTTTGTGGTCACGGAGCAGGAGGTTGATACTGTGGGGCAGGAGCAACTCTACAACGTCGATCAGAATATCCGGCAGCATATTACCGATTTGGAGCAGGAGTTAGAGTATACGAAGGAAAACTTGCAAGCAACCATCGAGGAGCTGGAAACATCGAATGAAGAGTTGCAGGCCACCAACGAGGAGTTGATGTCGGCTAATGAGGAGCTACAAAGTACGAACGAGGAGCTGCAATCGGTCAACGAAGAGTTGATTACCGTCAATGCCGAGTTTCAGGCCAAGATCAGCGAGTTGACAGAACTGAGCAATGATATGAATAGCACCGACATCGCTACCCTCTTTTTGGATGATGGGTTGCGTGTCCGCAAATTCACCCCGGCGGCTCAACAGAATATCAACCTGATGGAGCTGGACCTGGGGCGGCCCATCAGCCACATCTCCCACAACTTTCAGGATTGCGATTTGGTTGACGAAGCGCAGCAGGTGATGGGCGAGCTGCAACCCCGTGAGCGGGAAATCAGCAACCAGGCCGGGCAGTGGTATCTGCTGAAAGCCTTTCCCTACCGGGCCGAAAACCGAGCCATCCACGGGGTGGTCATGACCTTTGTCGAGGTGACGCCGCTGAAGCAGGCCCAAAAGAAGCTCCAAGAAATGGAGGCGGACTTGCGGGTCAGCGAAACACGGTATCGCCTGCTGGCCGAGGCCACCTTTGAAGGGGTAGCCATCGAGGATGAAGGCCGGATCAGTGATGTCAATCCAGCTTTCGCCCAGATGTTGGGGTATGATCCCCAGGAATTGGTGGGCCACCCGGCCACGGACTTCGTCCCGCCTGAGTCGTTGGTCGTGGCTCGACAGCAGACCGAGGCCGGGTATAATAAATCCTATCAAGTTGAGGTGTCTCGCAAGGATGGCGTGCCAATACGGGTCGAAGTCCGGGGCAAGATCATTGATTATCAAGGGCGCCGCTTGCAGGTAACGACGATGCGCCCCGTTTGAGGATGCTGATCTTGGGCGATTTTCGTCGAACTTATGTTTAGTATAGGGTAACGAAAGATCCAAATTGCTCGGCTCGGATTGCCAAATCCCAGCTTATACCAAAAACAGAATGAGACTTAAACTTTTGCAAAGAGACGGTAGGGGTGAGGCAACTCGGTGTGGCGATGCTTTTGGAAAACAACCTCCGTTCCGAGTTGCCTCACCCCTACGCCAGTTGATGCGTGTTGCCGCAAAAGTTTAATTTTCAAACTAACTTCAGTATAAAACGGGGATTTGGCAATCTCCCTTGAGCGGAAATTAAATGTGAATAGAGCATAATTGGGGAGGGAGATAGGAGCCGCCACGGTGAATGACGAGATTCGGTATAAAGCAGAGTCGATCCTACAGGATCGTTATCCGTTGGAAGATTTGGCTGCGGATAAGGATTTGCCTCAAATTATTCAAGAGTTGCAAGTCCACCAGATCGAGCTACAGTTGCAAAATGAGGAACTGCGTGAGACACAACAACGTTTGGATGATGCCCAACGCAAGTATGTTGAGCTGTACAACTTTGCGCCGGTGGGCTACTTTACCTTTGATCGCAACGGCATCATTCTTGAATTGAACCTGACCGGGGCGCAGATGCTCAACCGGGAGCGGGGAAACCTGGTCAACCGGACCTTGATTCCCTATCTCACCTCAGACTCGGTCGATCTGTTCCATCACCATCTGGCCCGGGTCTTCAAGCATCCCTACCAACCCTCCCACACCTGTGAATTGGCTCTGAAACCTCAGGATGGGTTGCCCACCCAGATTCATATCGAAAGCCGGGCGAAACTGGACGACGACGACACGGTCCAGGTTTGCCATTCGGCCATTGTAGACATCTCCGGGCGGAAGGCAGCCGAATTGGCCACCCAAGAGGTGAACGCCAAATTGGAACAGCGAATCAATGAACTGTCTATCCTCAACCGCATCGCCCAAACGGTCATGATGGCCACCGATCTGCGCTCTACGCTGGAGTCAGTAGCTCACGAAATTCGGCGGGCGCTTAGAGATGTCGATATCATCATTAGTTTGGTCAATGAAGCCCGGACAGAAAATACCATCTTTGCCCACTATCCCCGGAACCCGGCCACCGAAAGTGTGGTCGGGACCACCTTTCCGGTGGCCGATAACCCCCTGTTCGACTATTTTCGGCAGAGCAGCCGGGCCTTAATAATTTCCGATCCCCAGACCGATCCCCGCGTGGCTCCTTTTCGTCAATCTTTAAAGACCTGGGGCTTTGCCTCATTTCTGGTCGTTCCCCTGTGGGCACGCGGGATCACGATTGGAACCATTACCCTGGTCCTGACCCAAAAAGAGCGCCCGTTTAGCGAAGCCGAAATCAATCTGGCTGAAACGATAGCCGGCCAGGTTGCCGGAGCTATCGAGATGGCTACCCTTTTCGAGCGGGAGCAGCGCCACCGCCGTATGGCGGAGAGCCTGCGGGAAGTAGCCCTGATCTTGAGCAGTAGCCTCGATCTAAAGGTAGTCCTGGCCGAGATCATCGAACAGTTGGGGCGAGTCATTCGGTATGATAGCGCCGGTATCTTTTTACCGGATGGCGATGATCTCGTCCTCTCAGAAAAATCGGTTTTGGTCAACCGTCGCCACATCGGGCGGCGGGTATCCAAGTCGGCCAACATCCCGGCTGCCCGTATCTTTCAAGAAAAGAAAACCATCATCCTGCCGAATGTTGAAAACGATCAACATTGGCAAGTTTGGTCGGGGGATGAAAACATCCGAGCCTTTATGGGGGTGCCTTTATGTGTTGGGCCACGGGTGATCGGTGTGTTAACGGTTGATAGCTTCGAAGCCGATACTTATCAACCGGAGGATGTCTACGCCCTCCAGATTTTTGCCAACCAGGCCGCCATCGCTATCGAAAATGCCGCTCTTTTCGAGGAGGTGAAACGGGCAAAAGTTGCCGCCCAGGCCGCCAATCGGGCCAAAAGTGAATTTCTGGCCAATATGAGCCACGAATTGCGAACTCCGCTCAACGGTATTCTGGGCTACACCCAACTGCTAAAACGGGATTCGGACTTGACCCTCCGGCATCAAAACTACATCGATATTATTCATCGCAGTGGCGAGCATTTGTTGGTGATGATTAATGATGTTCTCGACCTCTCCAAAATCGAGGCCGGGAAGCTGAGTCTGGCCCAGAATGAATTTTATCTCTTTCAATTCTTGCAAAATATTACCGACATCATCCGTCTTCGGGCCGAGCAGAAAGGTCTTGAATTTGTGCAGGAGATCGATTCAAAATTGCCTCTGGTCATCCACACCGATGAAACCCGTCTCCGTCAAATTTTGTTGAATTTGCTCGGCAATGCTGTCAAGTTCACCGAAAAAGGACGTATAGCCTTTACCGTTAGTTATATTGAGGTCGGGGCGAACGAATACCACCGGATACGTTTTCAAGTTGCCGATACGGGTATTGGTATTTCCGCCGAACAACTGGATAAAATTTTTTTGGCCTTTCATCAGGCCAATAATGATGAAGCCCACCGCTATGAAGGAACGGGCCTGGGGTTGACCATTAGCCGGCGTCTCGTGCATATGTTGGGCAGTGAGTTGCAAGTTAGCAGTTCTGTCGGTCAGGGGAGTAGGTTTTGGTTCGATCTCGATCTGGCCGAAATACCGACCGATGTCATTTTGTCCCATCAAAAGCAACACGACATCGTAGGCTACACCCTGCCCCACGCCCCCTATACCAAATTGAAGGTGTTAATCGTTGACGACCATCAAGCCAACCGGTTGATGTTGTGTGATGTGCTGGCCTCGTTAGGGTTTGAAACGGCTCAGGCCGTTGATGGCGAACAGGCTATCAAAATGGCCAAATCCTTTGAGCCGGATGTCATCTTGATCGACCTGTTTATGCCGAAGGTGGATGGCTTTGCCGCCGTGAAAGCCATCCGTAACGTTTTAGCGGGGGTCGTCATCATTGCCGTCTCGGCCAACATTCTGGCCGAAACGGTCTCCAAAAGTTTGGCGGCCGGCTGCAACGATTTTTTATCGAAACCGATTGATTTTGAAATCCTTTTGCAGCGTCTGGAGGATCACCTGCCGCTGGTCTGGCAAAAGGCCCCTGAGCCGGAGGAGACAGCCCCCACTTCGCCGCTGGAGCTACCCCCCAGACCGGTTTTGAACCGGCTGTATGAGGCCGCCCTCATCGGCGATATTGCGGTTCTCCGTGAGACGTGTGATCGTCTCTGTGAGGGTGACTCAGCGTATGCCACCTTTGGCCGTCAATTGGCAAAGTTGGTTGATAATTTCGAGATCGAGCGAATAAAAGATACGCTGGAACAGTACTTATAGAGTCCCCCCCCGAAAAAAATGGGACCAGTCCGCCCGCCGGTGCAGGGCGACCGGTTTGATATCGCCGCTCCGTTGGCCGAGGCGCTGGCAGACCGCCAGATAGGTGGTCAGGGCCTCCTTTTCGATCCGAAAAAGGCCGAGCGGCCCCAGTTGCCCCAACCGGCGGCAGTAGCGATAATGAAAATTCTCCTGCAATCGCTCCTCCAAATCACCGGCCAGGCGGCGTAACGTTTCATCTGTGGCTTCGCTCTCGATGAACAACACGTAAGCCGTCGCTGCCTCTTCAAACCCCACCATTGCAAAAGTTGGCTGCACCCCGTACCGCTCGAACAGAGCGGCCAAGGCTCGCTGGACGTGAGCCTCGGTCAGCTTTTCGCCGAAGCGATCCGACACCGCTCCGGCCCGACCTACGAAGCGCAGCAAAGGGCACTCGTCGAGATGGCCGACCAGTTCCACCACATCCCGCAATTGGTAGCGATACAGCCCCCCGCCCGTGGTCAAAATGACCTCATACGCCTGCCCTGCCCGCAATTCGTGAGCTAACCGCGTCCGCTCCGCACCCCCGACCGGCAGAAACTCGAAAAAGTGGGAGCGCAGAGCCAGGGCGTGACCCGGCTGTCCGGCCAGCGGCAAGGAGACCACTCCCTCCGTGGCCAGCAAACCCTTGCCTTGAATCGTGGCCTGGGGAAACAGGCGGGTCAGCGTTGGGACGTGGAGCGCGGCGTGGGCCTCCGTCCAGCAGCTAATCAGCCCCAACCGGGGCCACAGCCGGGCGTAGATTGCCGCCGGGGATTCCTGCTGAAAGGCGGCCCGGATTTCAGAGGCCCGGCGGGGATGGGGGCTGTTCAGGGCGGCAAAATTTTGGCGCAAATCGGCGGCCAACGCTCCCGGCGGGCAGAGCGTGCCCTGGGCAATATCAGCGGCCAGCCGGGGCCACCAGGCCGCCAGCGGCTCCACCAGCAGCATCAGAAACGTCGGGTTCCAGACGGAGATGAGGGCCAAATCGGGGCTGCGGAGCAGAAAGAGCAGGGTGATATAGCGGAAGGTCGCCATATCGTCGATGAGGCGCACCGGCGGCGGCACGGCGAACAGGGCGTTAATCAGATGGCGTTGTACTCCCCCAAAGTAGGCGCTGTCCTCTTCAAAGCCGATGGGTAGACCGCCCGGCGTTCGTTGCTCCCGCTGTATCACCGGGCTGACCGACCAGTAGGCCCGACCCCGCAGCAAAGCCGGGTGATGGCGAAAGGTATCGACCACCCACGGGGCAATGGCCCGCTGAAACTCTGCCTTGAGCGCAGCGGTGTAGGGGATATGTTTGGTGGCCGCGCCGGAGCCACCGGTCGGTTCGAGTAGCAAAACCGGCTCCTGGGTCAAAACAGCGGGGTGGCCGAGGCCGATTTTCTCGATAGCGGTTTCATAAGCGGCATAAGTTGAGAGGGGAACCCGGCGCTGGTAGTCGGCCACGGTGCGAATCGAGGCGAAGTCGTACCGCCGCCCAAAATCGGTGTCGGCGTTACGGCGTAAAAGATCGAGCAGGAACGTTGTCTGGGTAGGCTCGACGGCTCGCCGGGCGCGGTGGAAGGCCAGGCTGTCCGGTAGAGAAAGCAGCAGCCACAGGCCGTTAGTCAGGAGCGGCAGCATTTCAAGCCAACATCCGCCGCCCCGCCGCCGTGATGTTATCCCGCCGTAACTCGACCAGGCAGGCTAACTGATCGCCCTTCGCGTAGTCAGGGTTTATCCGCACAAAGAAAGCCACGTGTGGGTCTTTCAGACGGCGTTCGGTCACTGCGGCGATGCCTTCTTTGAGCGGGGCCGCTTCGTCGAAGCGAATCAGGCCGGTGGCGGGGTCATATGCGCTGGGGAATTTGTGGCGGGCGATGGCATCTAAAATTTGTTGGATGTCGGGCGGCGTCGGGCGGCGGTAGGTTGGGTAAAAGTCGCGGAAGAAGACCGGCAGGAAGCGATAGGTTTTGTAGCCGGAGCTAATCAGGAACCAGAAGACCCGCGTCTGCGGCAGGCTGTCGGCCAGTTCAAAGACGTGTCGGCCCCACAGCCGGGGCAGCTCCGTTTCGCCCCAGTACGCCCGATGAATAATCGTATCGCCGGAGAAAAGCGCCACAATTGGCTCGCCGGCAACCTCGACCCGCAGCCGCATCAGCGTGGAGAAGCCCTGTATCTTCCCCGTCACGTTGTCGGCCAGGATGACCACCGATTCCTTCTCAGCCAGATCGGCCTCGAACTGGGCCTGGCTGACGTTGTGGAAATAGTCGGCCAGGAGGCTGTACATTCGCGCCCGTTGGGCAGCGGTCAACGCGGCCGGCGGGTGGATCGCGCCGGTCAGTCGTTTAGAAAGGGAATCTGATAGGTTTGGCATAAGGGCCAGTTTGCCAGATTTTCGGGGTTTTGTCCAGTAAGGCAGGGCCAGAAAAATAGTCATCCCAAAAATCCGAGCTTGAGGTCAG
>CAZWZZ010000193.1:0-9242 GCA_964638395.1 uncultured Caldilineaceae bacterium | reverse complement strand
AATTATGATGAAGTGAGTGACACCTTGTATATTTCTTTTGAGCCAAATGTCAAAGCAACCGGTATAGAATTAAATGACCATATTTTATTGCGTCTTGACAAGAAAGAAAGCAAAGCCGTAGGTTTGACCTTTTTTGAATATTCATTGTTAGCTCAAAAGACTGAAATAGGGTTTCGCAGCTTTCCATTGACCGGTTTGGCGGACTTATCGGATGATTTACGTGACCTTGTACTTGATATTTTGCAACGCCCCCCTGTAAATCACATTCTTTCTTTGTCAGCCTATACCCCCTCAATGACCGAGACAATACCAATCACATCTTTTGAGAAACCATTATTTGCTACGGCGGCTTGATATTATTCTATGAAACATATTGTAGAGCTTGAAAATAACGATGATATGGCCTCCATCAGGGGCCGAATTAATGTCGCTCTGTCATCGACGACGGCGAATGGTCAAGAAAAATCCCGGCTACTGCTCCTTGTGCCCCGCCAAAATAGGGCCTTGCAGAGTTTGGTCAATATGAAACTGCTGGCCCGCATCGCCCAGACGCGGGCGGTGGATATTGCCCTGGTCAGCAACCAGCCGGCGGTGCGGGATTATGCCAGAGAGGTGGGCATCAAAGCCTTTGGCACGCTCAATGGGGCAAAAAGAAAGGGCTGGGTGCCGCCGGAGGCAGTCGTCACGCCGCCGGCGGAGACTACGCCGCCGGCCATTGTGGAAGCCAAAGAAAAACAACCGGCTCCCAAACCACCACCCAAGCCCAAAAAGAAATACAAAGTAGTGGAAGGCAGCGGGCGGGTTGGCTTTTTGCAACAGTTTGGGGCGTTGTTGGCGCTGATAATTTTAGCCCCCATCTTAGTGCTGGCGGCCTTCACCCTGCTGCCGGAGGCAACGGTGACGATGACCCCGGTCGCTCGTGAGGTGGAGACCGAGATGGTGGTTAGAGCCGATCCCAATGTGGATAGGGTCGATTTTGACACGCTGACCTTCCCGGCCCGTCCGGCCCAGGTGGAGTTGGATTTGCTGGGCCAGATCGAGACCGTCGAAACGGACCTGGCCCCGGTCGGTCTGGCCACGGGGCCGGTGACGTTTATCAACCGCACGGAGGAGTTCCAAATCATCCCCATCAGCACCACGGTGACCACCTCAGCCGGAGAGCCGGTTCAATTTTTCACCGTGCAGACGGCCACGATTCCGGCTGGGATCGGGGCCACGACCTCGACGCTGGTCATCGCTGCCGAGCCAGGCCCCCGGGGCAATGTGCGGCCCGGCCAGATCAATCGCTTCGATGATCCATTTTATAGCTTGCTGGCCCGTGTCGTCAATGAAGGGGAGCTGGCCGGGGGGACGATGGAAGCGGCCAAGATTGTGGTTGAGGCGGACAAGGAGCGGCTCCGGGAACATCTACAGGAGTTGGTGCGGCAGGAAGGGTTGGCCCGCCTGGAGGCGTCGTTGGCGGAGCAGGAGTTTATTCCCGCCGATTCGCTGCAAGTGATTGTTCTGGATCTTTCCTATGGCGAGTTCTCCGGCGACTTCTCCGACAGGTTCACCGGCGAGATGCAGGCGGTGGTGCGGGGGACGGTGGTCGGCGGTTACAATGCCAACCGGTTGGCCCTGGCCGCCTTGCAGGCTCAGGTTCCGCCCGGTTATGCGTTGGATGTCGAGGGCTTGCAGTTCGGGGCCGGCGAGGTGATCGAGGTGGCGGAGCAGGTGGTCACGTTCAGGATTTTTGCCAATGGCCGGGCCGTGCCGGAGATCAATGCCGAGGATGTGGCCGAAGATGTGGCCTGGTTGTCGGTCGGCGAGGCCCAATCGCTCTTGGCCCAACAGTATGATCTGGCCACCGTGCCGGGGGTTGAGTTGAGTCCCGACTGGCTGGTGGAGTGGTTGGGGCGTTTGCCCTATTTGCCGCTGCGAATTGATGTGCAGGTCAATGATGCGGTGACGTTTGTGGCCGAGGGGGAGTGAGCCGGTGCGTTTCTTGGCCCTGGATGTGGGGGACCGGCGGGTCGGTATCGCCATCAGCGAGAGCGGTGTGTTCGCCACCCCCCATTCGATTTTACGCCGTAAATCAAAAAAAGAGGATTTCGCCCGGCTGCAACGCCTGGTAGACGAGTTGGAAATAGAGCGCATCATCGTCGGTTTGCCCTACTCGCTGAACGAGCCGGGCGAACTGGGGCCGCAAGCCCGGCGCATCAAGCGGTATGCCGAGGCGTTGGCGGAGGTGGTGGATGTGCCGCTGGCGTATGCTGATGAGAGCTACTCGTCGGTCGAGGCCCAAATGTATGTGGGCAAACGACGGGCCTCGCCGGGTAAAAAATCATACATTGATGATGCCGCCGCCGCCGTGATTTTACAAAAATATCTGGATACCGTTTGGAACAAATCATCAGGCGACGGTTGAAAAGGACTAAGGGACGAATTGCCTCTTGAAGCCATAGTACTCCTGTGTTATACTTACATCGTCTTTCGTAAAAGTTCTAGCATCCCAACTTGTAAAAGGCTTGATTGGCTATGGGCAGTTTAACAAAGCGAGTTGTGGAGATTCATATCCCCAGTGAGTTGGGGTATGAAAAGATCCCGATGGCAGCGGTCTCTGTTGCGGCTCGCAGGATGGGGTTTGACCAGGAACGCCTGGATAATCTAAAAATGGCCGTGGGTGAAGCCGTCACCAATGCCATTGAACACGGTAACTCTTGCATCTTTGAGCTTGAGGTGCAGATTATTGTGGTCATCGAGGCTAAAACCCTCACCATTCGGGTTATCGACCAGGGGCAAAACCCCATTCCCCCAATACCGGCCAAACGACGAGACCGTGCCGACAATCGAGGGTGGGGATTTACGTTGATAAAAAAATTTATGGATGAAGTTACTACCTCGGCCAATCCCCAACATAATGAGATAAAAATGGTTGCTTATCTGGACAATTAAGCGCCCTGATAGAACGAATGAGAAGAGCGAAAACCGTGGTTATCACCGGTTTCGCTTTTTTGTTTTAGGCCAATGTACGTTATCATCAAAGTTTAGCTCCAATTTCCTAAGCGTGATCGTTAAAAAAATGATATAATGGGGGGAACTGTCGGGGTGGTTCAGAATAAGTTGACACTTTTTTACCCGCCCGGTTGAGCAACGTCACCCGTAAAACGCAAAACGTGAAACGTAAGCGGTTATTTTATCAAAATTATTACGTTTAGGAGTTACTGGGTTCGCATCCCGAGTCGCCTTGAAAAGGCGCATCGAGGCTGCGTCCTGCGACCGTAGGAAGTGCCGAAGGGCTGCGTTTGTCGCTCAACGGCGTAACCCCTAACGTTTCACGACGTTGTCAATAAATTTCTTGGGGGTATGAACCATTCCGTTATTTCAGACTGAGACATAAACGATATGACGAATATTCTCTGCATTGATCGGGATGAAGCAACACAGAACACAATCCAAACCGCTCTGGGAGACCAATATCATTTAATCACGGCCAACAGTGGTTCGATGGCACTCCATTACTGCGACATGATCCAACCCGATTTGGTGCTGATGGCCACAGATTTACCGGACATTAAAGGTGATGAATTGGCGCTGCGCCTCAAGATGTTTATGCCCAATGTGCCAATCCTCTTTATGACCACTGGACATCATCCCCCCCTGCCTGATCCGCTCCTAGAAGCAAACCGGTTAGTCAAACCGCTCCAAGCCGACATTTTGCAACAGAAAATTCAATCCCTGTTTACAATCTCGACCCCCGATGATGAGAGGCAGACGACCGCTCAATCATCGGTTGAGTCTCAGGTAGCCGCGCTGAGTGAAGCCAATCAACGGCTGGCCTCCCTCAATGCGGTCAGCGCCATTATCGGCACCAGCCTCGATTTAGAGCATCTGATGGATGAGGTGCTGTCACAAATCAACCGCATCATTGCCTTCGATAGCGCCACGCTTTTCCTTTTAAAGGGAAACATTCTGGAGGCCGCCGCCTCTCGCGGATTTTCGGAGTACCGGCGGGGAATGAATTCCTATCAGCGCAGTGAGCATAATTCGGCCTGGCTGGTCGTCTTCAATAAACTGCCGCTGATTATTAACGACGTTACCCAAAGCGATCATTGGGAACCTCGTCCCGAACTGGACCGTATCAAAGCCTGGTTGGGCGTGCCCTTGATCTACAAAAATCGCGTGGTTGGCGTCTTGACTCTGGACAAACATCAAACCGAAGCCTTTACCGAAGCTGACGCCCGCTATCTCTTCACCCTGACCAATCAAATCGCCGTGGCCGTTGAAAATGCCCAACTTTTTCAGGAGTGGGAAGCCCAATCGACCCGGCTGAAACTCATCAACGAAGTGTCGCAAGAAATCAGCACGCTGCTCGATGTGGATGACCTGTTTGATACGCTGGCCCGGTCCATTTTCGAGCGGTTGGCCTACGACTATGTGGCCATTTTCGAGGTGGATGGAACCGGTGCCGTTTTAACCCTGAAAGCCCTCTATGGGGAGCAAACGCCGGGGTTGAAAATTAATCGTTACCAACAACCCCTGGATGTCGAGGTAGAAGGGCGAGCCATCGAAGCCGGTCGAGCCGTGGTGGTCAACGATATTTCGCAGGTTGAGCCGACATTTTTTGATGAAACATTAGCCATTCGCTCCAAACTCGTCACCCCCATCTTCGTCAACCGTCAGGCCGAGGCGATCATTTATGTGGGCTGTTGTTCGGTAGATGGCTTCAGTGACCAGGATTTATGGACTCTGAGCAGCCTGACCAGCCAGGCCGCGAAAATCGTCGAAAGTGCCCAACTGTACCAGGAGGTGCAAATTTACTCCTCCCGGTTAGAGCGAACCGTCATCGCCCGGACGCGACGGCTACAAGCCATCAAAAAGATTAGCCAGATGGTCAGCCGGGGCCTGGCGGTTGATGATCTACTGGCCGTGGTGGGGCAGGGTATCCATCAAATTTTTGACCCGGCGGCCGACCGCCACCTGCACGTTGTAGTTGGGTTGGTGGAAGGGAGCTTCATCGTCCTCAATGTCATCGCCAAAACCCCCGTGCGGCAGTCCGAGGACGTGGCTGACCCGGAGACGGCCCAAATCGAACGAGTGTTTCCGGTCAAATTGGATGCTTACGAGCCGATAGCGCAGGTCATTCGCCAGGCCAAGCCCCTGATTTTGGATAAGAGTGCGTTCCAGATTGCCCGAAATGAACAATCCGCCCACGCTAAAGCGTTGATGATGGTCCCCTTAATCACGGCAGGCCAAACGATTGGCTTGATCGGGGTTGAAAGTGAGGCGATAGTCCTCTTCGATGACAGCGATCTGGAAACGCTTGAGCTTTTGGCTTTTCACGTGGCCAGTGCCATCGAGTATGCCCGGCTGTTGCAAAAAACCCGGGAATTGGCTATCGTTGAAGAACGAACCCGGCTGGCCAGCGATATGCATGATGGCGTCGCCCAAAATTTGGCCTATTTGATGTTGCAAGTGGACCGCTGTCTCAATCTCGTCGAGACGGACAGCGAACTGGAGCATAGCCTGGAGCATGTAAGAACCTTGCTTTCCCAAAATATCGAAGAGGTACGGCGCAATATTTTAGATTTACGCCCAGTCGATTTGGAAGGCCACTCTTTCTTCGAAGCCGTCAAGAAATTCGTCCTCCAGTTTAGCCAGCGATGGGGGATGGCGGTTGATTGCCACATCGCTCAACAGCCGGTCACGATCTTCCCGGAGGTGGAACGGAGTTTGTACCGGATTCTGCAAGAGGCGCTCTCCAATGCCCGCCAACACGCCGAGTGTAATCGCCTGACCGTCGAGCTAACCATCGCCGACCAGCAGTGGTTGACCTTGAAGGTGGAGGATGATGGACGCGGTTTTGATGTCGAGCAGCGGTTTACCTGTGACCGGGGGGCGTATCAAGGGCGCGGGTTGGGCTTGGTCTCGATGCGGGAGAGGGCGGAACGTTTTGGCGGCGACGTGCGGGTGAATAGCGTGAAAGGACAGGGGACTGCTATTGTGGTGAAATTGCCACTTCAGGCGGAGATGTAAATGGTTCATCATGCTCTGGCAGACACTTTTTGTATCTCCAGCTCTATCTTCACCGCTCCTCGTTTGAGGTACTTTTGGGTAAAATAAAGTTAGTACCTTTGCATCTGCCAATTTCGACTGTTTTCGCTTATAATTATCTGTGGGCTTTATTTAATATTTTTTGAGACCTCAGGTCAACCGATGAGTCCCTTGAAAGAATTTGCCAATTTTATTACCCAGAACAAGGCCACCTTAACCGAAACGTATGCCCAACGTCTGGCCGAGCGGGCGACGTATGACGACGTGCCCATCGAGAGTCGGATCGCGGCGGGACGCAGAGTGCTGAACCGTGTGATCGAGGCGTATGAAAGCGCCAACCACGATCCGTTAACCGCGCTGTTCATCGGCGACAATGGCCAGCCACAGCGTTGGGCTGATGCGGTTGAGCCGGTTCAACCTATGATCGAAGTGGAATGTCTGGGGCAGGCGCTCAATCCGGTCATCACCAATTTAGAGGCCGGTAAATTTTTGTGGCAGATGTTGGCGGACGTGCGGCAGGCGATTTTCCAAGCCAGCCCGACCGCCCCACCAAACCTGCCGGGTGTCGCTCCTGAGCCTGCCGCTCAACAGGATACGCCGGGGGCAACCCCTTCCCCTGTGACAGAACGAGCGACAGAGGCTGAGATGCTGCTTTACGTGCGGAACCGGGCCATCGAGGCCACCATTGATCCCATCAGTATCGCCGATGCCCGGCAGCCGGATTTCCCGCTCATCTACGTCAACCCGGCTTTTGAAAAAGTCACCGGCTACTCTGCTGATGAAATTCTGGGCAAAAATTGCCGCTTTTTGCAGAGTGATGACCGGGAGCAGCCGGGCCTGGCCGAGATACGCACGGCCCTGAGCGAGGGGCGTAGCTGCACCGTCACCTTACGCAATTATCGCAAGGATGGGAGGCTGTTTTGGAATGAACTACAGCTTTCGCCCGTGTATGATGACCAGGGCGTGTTGACTCACTTCATCGGCGTCCAGAATGACATCACCGAGCAGAAAGAGATCCGGGATGCGTTAGCTAAATTGGCTACCGAATTGGAGACGGTGGCCCGAGTGAGCGCCGCCGTCTCCACCATCCTTGACCCTGACGAACTGCTTCAGCGGGTCGTTGACTTGACCAAGGAAAGGTTTGGGCTGTATCACGTCCATATCTATCTGTTTGACGAATCGGAACAGTTACTCAAATCTGTGGCCGGAGCCGGTCACGTTGGGGGGAAAATGGTCGGCCCGGATTGGCATATTCCCCTGGGGCAAGAGGGGACGCTGGTCGCTCAGGTGGCTCGTAGCCGGCAGGGCCAGATTGTGAATAACATCCACGACATTTCAAATTTCTATCCCCACCCCCACCTGCCTGACACCCAATCTGAAATGGCGGTTCCGTTGACCATTAGCGATAAATTGTGGGGCGTTTTGGATATCCAAAGTGATGTGGCCAATGCCTTCACCGACGAGGATATGCACGTTCACACCACCCTGGCCACCGAAATCGCTGTGGCTCTGGAAAATGCCCACGCCTATGAGGAAATCGAGCGGGAGCATGCCCAGGTCGAAGCCCTGGCCAAACAGTTGGATGATATCCGCTTTGCTCTGGACCAACACTCTATTGTGGCCATCACCGATCAAGATGGCATCATTACCTACGTCAATGATAAATTCTGTGAAGTCTCCAAATATACCAGGGATGAATTACTGGGACAAGATCATCGTATTGTCAATTCCGGTCATCATCCCAAATCATTTATCCGAGAGTTATGGGAGACCATTACCAATGGACATGTTTGGCAGGATGAGATCAAAAATAAGGCCAAAGATGGCACATTTTATTGGGTGGACACCACCATTGTGCCCATCTCGAACGAGCAGGGGCAGATCATTCAATATGTGGCCATCCACACCGACGTTACCCAGAGCAAAGCGCATCTGGACCAGATAGAAGCTCAGGCGGAACGGTTGGATCAACTGAGCAGACTGGCCGTTGCACTCAGCCAGGTCACGAGCGAAAAAGAAGCCTTTACAACAACCGCCCACCACACGACAGGAATTATGGGGGCGGATCGGGTCAGTGTGGCGCTCTTTGATGAAGTTAGCGACCAGTTAGAGATTTTTGCGCTGGATGGTTTGAAGGGGGCCGTACCAACCGGCGTTAAATTACCCATCGCAGGGACCCAGGTTGGCCGGACGTTCAACGAGCAGCAGTTGATTAATACGCCCGATTTGGGCGGAAGTGGTTATCTCGAAAATGAAATGTTAGCGGCGCAGGGGTTGAATTCCTCGATGAGTACGCCACTCATCGCCGGTGGGGCTACGCTGGGCACGTTCAACATTGCCAGCAAATCCTTTGCGGCCTACACGACCCAGAGCGAGCGCATTGTGCAGCAGATTGCTCTGTTGCTGTCAACAACCATCGAAGGGCGACGTTATTTAACGCAGATACAGCATCGAGCGACACAGCTTGAAACGGTCGCCGAGGTCAGTGTCAAGACGGCCACGATTTTGAGGTCTGACCAGTTGTTGCAGGATTTCGTAGACTCAACCAAAGAACGATTTGGTTTGTACCACGCCCATATCTATCTGCTCAACGAGGCCGGTGATACGTTAGAATTGGCAGCCGGCGCGGGAGAGGCGGGCCGGCAAATGGTGACGGGCGGCTGGCGTATTCGATTAGAACGAGAACATTCTCTGGTGGCTCAGGCTGCCCGGCAGCGAGAGGGGGTTATTGCCAATGATGTCCGCGCTCACCCCGATTTCTATCCAAACCCGTTGTTACCGGAGACCCGTTCTGAGATGGCCTTGCCGGTCAGTGTTGGCGACAAATTGTTGGGTGTTTTAGATGTCCAATCGGCCCAGGTGAATCATTTTACCGCTCAAGATGTGCAGGTGATGACGATTCTGGGCAGCCAGGCGGCTGTGGCCCTGGATAACGTGCGCCTCTTTGAGCAGACCCAGCAGCGGGTGCGGCAAGAGCAAGCGATCCGGGAAATCACCGATAAATTGCAGGCTGCGCCCACCCTGGAAGTCTTGCTGGAAACCGCCGCCCGTGAACTGGGACAGCGACTCGGCGCTCGCCATACGGTTCTGGAATTGGGTATCGAGCCTCAGCAGGAGAACGCTGAAGGTTGATTTGAGCAGAAATAAAACATTGTGGAGAAAGGATGACATGGGGAACAGCATCCGAATTCGATTGACGGTAACTCTCA
>CAZWZZ010000192.1:0-9243 GCA_964638395.1 uncultured Caldilineaceae bacterium | reverse complement strand
TAGTGGCAACGCATAAATTATACTAGCTCTGCCGCTTTTGTCAAAGTAGAAAAGACAGTTATTAAAACTAACGTTCAAAGGAGAATTATTATGTCTGTCCCAAGCGATCTCGATATCGCCCAAGCAGCTACGGTAAAGCCTGTTCTCGACATCGCTGAGAGCATTGGCCTTAGCGAGGATGATCTCGATCTGTATGGTAAGTACAAGGCCAAAGTCCATCTGGATGTGCTGGAGCGGCTGGCCGACCGGCCGCAGGGTAAATATGTCGATGTGACGGCCATTACGCCGACGCCGCTGGGCGAGGGCAAAACCACCACCACCGTCGGTCTGACCCAGGGATTAGGGCGTATCGGCCAGAACGTGATGGCCTGCATCCGCCAGCCCAGTATGGGACCGACCTTTGGCATCAAAGGCGGAGCGGCCGGTGGCGGCTACAGCCAGGTTATCCCCATGGAGGAGTTCAACCTGCACCTGACCGGCGACATCCACGCCATTAGCGCCGCCCACAACCTGGTCGCGGCGGCTCTGGATGCCCGGCTCTACCACGAAAGCCGCCAGTCGGATGAGCAACTGGAAAAAAACGGCCTGAAGCGGCTCAACATCGACCCCTACAACATCAGTTGGAACCGGGTGGTCGATATGAATGACCGGGCGCTGCGGAACGTGGTCATCGGCCTGGGCGGGCGGCTGGATGGCGTGCCCCGCGAGTCGGGCTATGACATCACCGTGGCCTCGGAGATTATGGCCATTCTGGCTCTGGCCACCGACCTGAAGGATATGCGGGAGCGTTTCGGCAAAATGGTCGTGGCCCTGGATCGGAACGGCAAGCCGGTCACCGCCGAGGATTTGAGCGTGGCCGGGGCGGTCACCGTCCTGATGAAGGATGCGATTATGCCCAACCTGATGCAGACGTTGGAGGGGCAGCCGGCCTTTGTCCACGCCGGGCCGTTTGCCAACATCGCCCACGGCAACAGCTCCATCGTGGCCGACCAGATCGCCCTCAAGCTGGCCGATTACGTCATCACCGAGTCGGGCTTCGGCGCAGACATCGGTATGGAGAAGTTCTTCAACATCAAGTGCCGTTACTCCGGCCTGGTTCCCAACACGGTGGTTCTGGTGGCCACCATTCGCGCTCTGAAAATGCACGGTGGTGGGCCGCCCGTCGTCGCCGGTCGCCCTCTGGATACGGCCTACACCGAGGAAAATCTGGGCCTGTTGGAGCAGGGGATCGAGAACCTGGCCGCCCACATCGAGAATGTCAAGCGGTACGGCATCCCGGCGGTGGTGGCCGTCAACCGCTTCCCAACCGATACGGATGGTGAGGTGGAGCTGCTCAAGAAGCTGGCCATCGAGGCCGGGGCGGAGCAGGCCGTGATGTCCAACCATTGGGCCGAGGGGGGCCAGGGCGCGACCGAATTGGCCGAGGCCGTCGTTGCTGCCTGCGAGAAGCCCAGTAATTTCCAATTTCTCTATCCGTTGGAGTGGTCGATCAAGCAGAAGATCGAAAAAATCGCCGTCGATATGTATGGGGCCGACGGGGTGACGTATGACAGCCTGGCCGAGAAGCAGATTGAAACCTTCGAGGCGGCCGGCTTCGGCAACCTGCCCATCTGCATGGCCAAGACCCACCTCAGCCTGTCCCACGAACCGGCCCTGAAAGGACGGCCCACCGGCTTCACCGTGCCCATCCGCGAGGTGCGGGCCAGCGCCGGGGCCGGCTTTATCTACCCCCTGCTGGGCACGATGCGGACCATGCCCGGTTTGCCCTCCAAGCCCGCTTTTATGGATGTCGATATTGATTTCGAGACGGGTAAGGTGGTTGGGTTGTTCTAAAGACAGGCTGGCGTCAGGGGCATTCGTTTTGCGCTAGTGACCCTGGTCACGAGGCTCCGGCCTCGTGACCAGCGCCTCACCCTCTCCTCCGCAGTTAAAATTCATTTTGGATCCGTAGGGTGGGCCTCCCTATGCCCGACCCGCTCAAGCGGCACAAGTCCCTGCTCTGTCAGCCACGCGGCCATTGTTTCCCCGGCCAGACGGTTGCCGGCCACCGTCCAATGGACGGCATTTTCCTCCCAATAAATCGGCTCGCCGCCCCGCTGCATATGGGGCACAAAGTAAGGATGTAAATCTAAAACGGGCACACCCTCCGCCGTCATCAATTCGGTGAAGACCCGGTTGGCCAGGGTCGGGTCGCCATGTTGCAACACCGGCTCTGTGGCGATGATTGCCGCCCGCCAGTCGGGATTGACCTCGAAGTTGACGGCTTCATTGATGGGAGCGATGACCAGGGCTGTCTCGGCCCCCTGTTGCGCCGCCTCAGCCGCCAATTGGCTGTAAGCGCCTGTGGTAACCTGGTAGGCCCAGTTGAGGGTTTCATCCTGCCGCTCGAAATCGGTCCAGGGGGCATAGAGATGAGTGCTGAAGGTTTCTTTCGCATAGACATTTAAGAATAAAGCCGTCAAACGTTGGTAGAGACGGGAGTGATAGTAAATCCAATTGAGGCTGTTGGTCAAAATCCGGCGATGGGTCGTACATTCCTGCCAATCAGGGGGGATACCGGGGGCGGCGTACCAGGGTTGGGGATCAAACTGACCGTCACACACAACGTAGTAGGGGGCGAAGCAGTGAACGCCGCCGGTCGGCCCGGTGGTCATCACGTGGTCGGGGATGACATCCAGCAGGTCGTTGCCCGGAAACCAGACGGCCAGCACCAAATCCGGCTCATACCGATACCCCTCCTCCCGGAAGTAGATCGGCGGTTGGGGCGGTCCCCAGGCAAAGACGCCCATATTGATGACTTCAAAGGTCAGGCCCGCCGGGGCGCGGGCGTTGAGCGTGTCCTCCAAGACCTGGTGGCTCGTCTCCGGTTCGGTCACTTCGATAGCCTCGACCATCGAGTCGCCCAGCATCAAGATACGGAAGACTCCCCCTTCCTTCTCGAAGGCGTGGTTGGTGTCGTGCATGCCCCGGTCATTCAATTGGTACACGTGGTGATACCCATACCAGTCGATGACGGTCGAGGCATTGGGCACCCCCCGCCAGCCAACCGTCAGATCACATTGGTGCATGCGGTGAACTTCATCCCCGATGTTGTAGGGCGGGCCGAGAAAGCGGGCCACGCCTTCGGCCAACCCGACTGCCAGGAGCAGCCCGAAGAAGATCAGGACTATTTTCGTCGATAGATTACGCCACGTCTGCTTGTTGAACATAGATCGTTTTTCTGGTGCGATAGTTTCGGCCCTATTCTATGTTCATTTTCGATTTAATCAAGAAATGCAAGTTAACCACCACCCGACTTAAAATGAGGGCCTATCCCCCCGCTGGGGGTTAGGGGGACGGGCCACAGGCAAATCAGAACTATCAACCAGACCGCCGCTGTCGTGAAAGGCAGAGGCAGTCTTTTTATTGTAGGATCATTGTAGGGGAAAGGGGGGTTTTGGGCAAGGGGGCGAATGTAAGTAACAACGTAACATTGTAGAACTAAAGTCTATTGGTCAAGGTACGGTTCTAAGAGGTCGCAAATTTCGTTGATCTGAAAGTTTTTGAGCAGTTGGTCTATTCGAGCGGCAAAGGGGGCCAGGCGCTCTGAACGGGCCAGGATGGTCACTTGCTCTTTCAGGGCACCGACATCTCCTATCAAAGCCAACTGGTAAAGCTGGGCGATTTCTTCCAGCGATGGCAAGTTGGCTGCCGATAACGGCCCGGCTGGTTCCTCATCCTCCTGTCCGTTCATTGATTGATCTCTGGCCGCGTAGCGCCATTCCAAATTCAAATATTGTTGCAGTAGCCCCAGCAGTGCCTCACGCTTGACCGGTTTGGGTAAAAAGGCCGTGGCCCCGGCGGCCAGACTATCGCTCTGGTCAATAGCAAAGACGCTGGCCGAGCTGGCAATAATCACCGTATCGGCAAACTGTGGTTGTTGGCGCAACCGGCGAATCAGCGTCTGGCCGGTGAGGTCGGGCATCACCAGGTCGGTGATAATGGCGTCCGGCTGTAACTCGGTGGCCCTGGCCAGCCCGGCGGTGCCGTTTTCGGCGGTATGTACCCGGCAGCCGACCTGCTCTAGCATCTGTTGCAGCATCGAGCGGCTAGGGGCGTGGTCATCAACCACCAAAATAGTGGGCGGCACCCCGATCAGCCCCACGATGGGGCGGGATGGGGTCTTCTTTGTGGGGACGGCGGCGACCCAGGGCAGGGTCAACTCGAACCAAAAGGTCGCCCCCTGGCCGGGCTGGCTCTCAACCTGTAGCTCGCCGCCCAGCAGGCAGACCAATCTCCGGCTGATGCTCAGCCCCAGGCCGGTGCCGCCGGTATTATCGTTTGAGTTGTGTAGCTGTTTGAAAGGCTCAAAAATTTGTGGCTGCTCCGCTACCGGGATGCCAGGGCCGGTGTCGCTCACAGCCAGATGAAGGTGGATGGCGGCGGGCTGCTCTTCGTTTTCTGTGGTTGGCCCTTCATCCGTCGCTTGCCAGGCTACCCGCAGAGTAACGCCGCCGGATTTGGTAAATTTGATGGCGTTGGCCAGCAGGTTGAGCAACACCTGGCGGAGGCGGTTGCCATCGGTGCGTACCGTGGGCAGGGCGGCGTCAGGGGTGGGCCAACCGTCGGCGTCCAGCCGGTCGATTTGGGCCACAAACGAGAGCGATTTTTTCTGGGCGCGGGGTTTGAGCAGGGCGACCAGCTCGGTGATGAACCCATTCAGCTCGACATCCGTGGGATGCAGGGTAATGTGATCCGCTTCAATTTTGGCCAGGTCCAGCACGTCGTTGATGAGGGTCAGCAGATGTTGGCCGCTGCTGTGGATGATAGCCAGTTGTTGCTGTTGTTTCGGGGGAATGGTGGCGTTCCAACTCAACATTTCGGCATACCCCAGAATACTGTTGAGCGGGGTGCGGAGTTCGTGGCTCATATGGGCCAGAAAGGCGCTCTTGGCCCGGTTGGCCGCCTCGGCCTGCTCTTTGGCCTGCTGTAGCATCGCCTCAGCCTGTTTACGCTTGGTGATGTCCTGAGCGGTTCCCAACATCTCGACAATCTTGCCGGCCGTATCCCGCTTGAACACCAATTCCCGGCTGAGCAGCCAGCGCCATCCCCCGCTTTTATGCTTCATACGGTATTCATGTTCATAGACCTGATTATCCGGTAAATTAGACAATTCGGCCCAGCGGCGTGGAAAATCGGCCAGGTCGTCCGGGTGAGCCAGCGTAGTCATCAAATCTGATTGCAAGGCCGTAATTTCCGCTTCGGTATACCCCAGCACAGTGGTAATCTCCCGGTTAATGTAGACGTTTCGATTTTCGGCCAGACTGAAAACGTACAGGATGTTCGGGCTGGCCTCGGCCACGCTTTCGATGAACCGTTTCTGCTCCAGCAGCCTTGCTTCGGCCCGCTTCCGTTCGGTGATGTCTTCGACGATAGCCATCGCCGCCGGGCCGCGCGTGGGGTCAATATCCGGCAGCACAGCCCCGGTTAATCTCACCCAGCACAGCGCTCCATTCTTTTTGATATACCGTTTTTCAAACACAAAATCGCTCAGGTTCGTTTTGTTAGCCAATAAGTAATTTTGTCGCTCGATTTCCCAATCCGGGGGGTAGGTAATATCTGCGACCTGCATCCCTACCAGTTCCTGTTCGGTGTAGCCTAAAATCTCACAGAAACCGCTGTTCACCTGCAAAATCTCCTGGGTCTCATTGGTAGCAATGGCAATCCCCAGCGGACTGTTCTCAAAAATGGTTCGGAAGCGAGACTCGCTGGCTTGCAGGGCGGCGGTCCGAGCTTCGATTTTGGCTTCCAGGTCACGCCGGGAGGAATCGAGTTCCCGCTCGATGCGGCGACGCCCGGTGATGTCTTGAAACACGGTAACGATGTACTCAAGCTGGCCGTTTGTATCAAAAATCGGCTGGGCCGAGGATTCCAGAGTCCGGCGCTGCTCCCCAACGAGGATGTCAATATCATCGATGGCGGTTACCTGGCCCTGTAAGGCCCGCACGACCGGTAACGCCGTCACCGGGTACGGCTCCTCGCTACCGCTTCGTTTGAACTCGTATTCTGGGGCGACATCGCCGATATGTCCCTTACGAGTCGGGCCGGTGATGTTAAGCAAGGCCCGCCCTTTTTCATTGACATACGTCGTTTCCAGGTTTGGATTGAAGACACTCACACCGACCGGCATCGCTTCTAAATATTGGCGAAGCCGGTGTTCGCTGGCTTGCAGGGCCTGGTTGACCTGCTCCGTTTCCAGGCGTATCAAGTTGAAGCGGTCGGCCAGAGCAAAGGCAAAGAAAACGATCAACCCTAGCAGGCTGATTTGACCAATAGTGATGGGGCCGTAGGTTGTAACCAATGGGATACCGAATAGCAAACGACCCAGATAACTAGCGTTTAGCCCAAAATATAAAGCCCAGGCCAGCAAAAAAAGGCGGGCTGGTCGATAGCCCCGACGCCAGATGACAAAGGCGCTCAAAACGATAAGCCCCTGACTAAGCACCAATAACCCAATTGCTAGGCTCAACAGGACAGTCGGAAAATTCAGGGGCATCAGGGTGACCATAATTTCAACCAGGGAGAGCAGCATAATGATGTTGAAAAGTGTGTGCAGTTTGGGTAATTTTGTCCGGGTTTGCAGAAAGGTGACCGAAAATTTGATAATCAAGATGGTGGTGAGCGGTACGGCAATGTTGTAGATGAGTTCATTCAGCCACACCCCTGTCGGCCACAAAAATTGTTGCGTAAAGCCGCGCAGGGTGCTTTGGCGGATCAATGTCACTGCCAGGAATAAAGCGTAGTAGCCATATCGGGCGTCACGTAGGCTGACAAACATAAACAGGCCAAAAGCGAATGTCAGCAGCAAGCTGCCGTAATAAAGCCCGAACCAGAGATATTCAAGCTGGGTTTTAACCACAAAACTTTCACCAGACCAGATCACCAGCGGCAGGTTAATCAGCGGGCTTTGAATCCGCATATAAAATGTTTGCACCGTTTCAGCCGGCGGGGCCGGTAGCTCAAACACAAAATTGTGATGGGAGACATCCCGCGTGGAAAATGGGGCTAAAAAGCCGGTTCGGTGTTCAATAAATGAGGCATCATCAAATGAGGCGTTATCCGGGGCCGGTTCAAAGAACGACACCCGGTTGAGCGGCGGATATTGCAGTTCTAACAGCCAGGTGGTGTCCGGCGCGGCCTGATTATCGACCTGAAAGCGCAGCCAGTAGACAGAGTCGGTCCCCCCCGTGTTTAACCGGTCAGGTTGGGAAGAGATAAACCGGTCAACATAAGCCGGGCTGCTCACCTGCTCGATGGTCAGGCTTCCATTGGGGTCTTCCAGATAGGCCAGATGGCGTCCCAGCCCATACTGACTGCTTTCATCAGTCAGGGCGAGCGGCGGGGGATTGCCGGGAACCTGGGCTATCGCCATCACCGGATATAGGAGAATGGGCAGTAGAAATACAGCTAAAAAAAGAACTCCTCTGGATTGCATAACGGATTATCTTTCTCAGGAATAGTCGGTAGACCGCAACATCCTGAGTAAACTGGGGGACGAAGTTGTACCGAAGCCGTATCCTGCGACCGTAGCAAGTGTCGAAGGGGGTGCGATTGCAGTCTACTGATTGAGTTTCACTTTGAGGCAGTATATCCTATAATTTTAGATTTATCAATGATCTCCTATGACTCCTCCCCCTCCAAAATCCGCTTCACCAGCGCCCGCTCATCGGCCAGGGTTTCGACCTGGTCATCGAGGCGGGCCTCCCGCAGCCGTTCCAGGATGGTGCTGTAGATGGGGCCGGGGGGAATCTCAAGCTCAGTCTTCAAATAGCGCCCGTCGATCAGCGGGGTCACGTCCCGTAGCTCCTGCTGGAAGCGGATCAGTTGGGCGGCCACCGGCTCATCATTGAGGGCCAACCAGACAATCAACCGGGCCGCGTTGGAGGCGGGGGCCAGCAGGCGGTAGAGGGCGCTGGCTTGCTCGGCGGTCAGGATAGGGGCCAGGTTGCTGCGGAGAGCATAGGTTTGTTTCAAAATAACCCGCTGCTGGGTGGGCAGGTTGAGCCGTTCCATAAGCCTTTCCTGCTCATCCCCCGTCAGCCAGAAGAACAGCAGCCCAAAATAGTGAACCGGTGCCGGTCGGATGCCGGCCCAGGGTGTCTCCGGCAGCCCCGATTGTAGCCGTTGGAGCCGCTCGATCAGCCAATCATCCACCACCAGGCCGGGATGAATCGTCGGCAAAATTTCCAGCAGATCAAGCTGAAGCAAGGCCTGTTCCGGTGCCCGCTCTTTGAAGATCAGCACCAACTCGTTGGTGATCCGCTCGCCGCTGACCCGATCCAGCAGATCGAGGGCGTTGGCTAACAACTCCGCCGTGCGCGTTTCCAGCCTGAAATCGAGGCGGGCCAGCAGCCGGGCCGCCCGCAGCATCCGGGTCGGGTCTTCGACGAAGCTAAGGCTGTGCAGAACGCGGATCAGCCGCGCTTCGAGATCGTTCTGGCCGCCGTAAAAGTCGAGCAGCTCGCCGAAACGGTCGGGCGTCAGGCGCAGGGCCAGGGTGTTGATAGTAAAATCGCGGCGGTGCAAATCCTGGCGAATCGAGCTTTGTTCCACCTCCGGCAGGGCCGAAGGATGGCGATAGAACTCGGTGCGGGCGGTGACGAAATCTAGCGAGGTCAGCCACTCACGTTCATCCGGCTGATTGGGGGCAAAGGGCAGCGGTTCGGCCAGCAGCCATTTGGCCGTGCCAAAGCGACGGTGGCTGTAGATGCGCCCCCCGTACTGAGCCTGGAGCCGCTCAGCCAGGGCGATAGCGTCCCCCTCGACCACCAAATCGAGATCGAAGCGGGGGCTGGTCTGGGCCTGGCCGTCGCCGGTCAGCCGCGTCAGCAGCAAATCCCGGACGAAGCCGCCCACGCTGTAGAGCGTATCCCCCTGTTCTTCGGCCAGCCGTCCGGCTTCGTAGATCAGGTTGAGCAGCTCGGGCGACAGGGTATGTTTGAGTTGATCGCCTAAATTAAGGACCATCGGCTCCGCCTCATCTTCGGCCTGCCACAGCTCGATCAGATCGGTGCGAGTGACGATGCCCAGCAGGTCGCCGCCGGGCTGGGCCATGACCGGAACCTGGCCGATGCGGTTTTCAACCATGACCTGCTGCACCGCCTCGATGCCGTCGTCGGGGGTGACAAAAAATTCCCCTTTGGTCATAAAATGGCTGATGACCGTCCCTTCCAGCTTGTGGCGCAGGGCCTTGTCGATTTCCCG
>CAZWZZ010000191.1:0-9256 GCA_964638395.1 uncultured Caldilineaceae bacterium | reverse complement strand
ATCCCCAAATCCCCGCGAAAAATGATCGTTTGGGGAGGCTGCTGAATAGTTACGAAAAGTAGATCATTACCCAAACAGATGACGACCGACGAATTGAAAATGGAGCAGTTTCAAAAACTGCTCCATTTTAGCCTTTCGGAGTCAAACACATTTTCTGAACCTCTATAGTTTACTCTGAACGTACCATGCCATTAAGGTCAAACAATTTCGATAAATTAAGCAGCCTCAGGGTGACACCCAAGCGCAAAACAGCGCCGGTCCCCGACGGGCCGACCGGCCTGCGAGCGTTGCGGGCGATGCTTCGGCAGCAGTCACCCCTGGCGGCCCTGGAGCTGTTTCACCACACCCTCGGCGATGTGTTTCAGGTCAACCTGCCCGGCTTTACCCCGATTCTGCTGGTGGGGCCGGAGGCGAACCGGTTCGTTCTGGTCGAAGCGCGGGATGCGTTGCAGTGGCGCTCCGAGCAGGACCCCATCGCCAAATTGTTGAACCGGGGCTTGCTGGTCATCGACGGCGAACAGCACGACCGCCTGCGCCGCCTGATGACCCCTGCGTTTCACCGCCGTATGCTCCAAACGTATGTCGAGGCTATGTGGCAACACACCGACCAAATCGGAGCGGCCTGGCCGCCGCAGACCACCATTGATATGCTCGACCAGATGCGCCGGGTGACGCTGTTGATTTTGATGAAAACGATGTTTCGGGTCGATTTCACCCCAGAGATGGAGCGGCTGTGGGGGGCGGTGCTGAAAACGCTCGATTATATCGCCCCCGGCCCGTGGTTGATCTGGCCCGGCCTCGTCCGGCCCGGTTATGACCGCGCTTTACGGCAGTTGGATGATTATCTGCGGCGGTTGATCCAGGCCCGCCGAGCCGTGCCGGCACCATCGGTGGATTTGCTCGGCCTGCTGGTGGCCGCCCCGGAGGTCAGCGATGATCTCATCCGCGACCAGATGTTTACGATGTTGATCGCCGGGCACGATACCAGCACCGTCCTGCTGGCCTGGGCGCTCTATCTGCTGGGGAAACATCCCGCCGTGCAGCGCCAGGCCCAGACCGAAATCGACCGGGTGTTGGGCACAACGCCGCCTACCTTCGAAAACCTCAATGACCTGGCCTACCTCAGCCAGGTCATCAACGAAACGTTACGCCTCTACCCGCCCCTCCATCTGGGGCTGCGGATCACCACCACCGACCTGGAATTTCAGGGCTACCATCTACCCCAGGGCCGACGGGTGATGTACTCCCCCTACCTGACCCATCGCCACCCCGATTACTGGCCCAACCCCACCAAATTCAACCCCGACCGCTTCGCCGGAAAGCTGGAGCAGCCCCCTTACACCTTTGTGCCTTTCGGCGGCGGCCCGCGCATCTGTCTCGGCGCAGCCTTCGCCCAGGTCGAAGCCAAAGTCATCCTGGCCCGCCTGCTGCAACGCTTCCACCTCACCCTGGTCGAGCCGAACGTCCACATGCATATGGGCGTCACCATCGAACCCCGGCCGGGCGTGATGATGCGGGTGGCGCGGCGGTGATTGCGGCGGTGATTATAGAAGAACGGCAAAAGCTGGAAACAGAATTACCAACGATATTTCAGAGAAAGCATATTTGATGATTTTGCTGGAAGCGACTCGGCGTGTTCATCGTGCCTGCGGTGGAACGGTTGGGTCGGGGCGAATCCGGCTAGGGGCCAGAAACGGCAGGTAACGGTGCAGCAGCAAGGCCAGCAGCACCCGCAGATTGCTCCCGCCGGTCAGGTCAAACTGGTCAACCGCCTCACAGTTGGGACAGACTACCGGCTGCGGCACGGTATAGGGGGATCGGTCCGGAGCCTCGGCTTCGATGTCAACTTGGTTGAAGCTGTGGAGGTCGATATAAAGGGCCGGCACCCGCTGCTTGAACAAGTGATCGCAGGCCAGGCAGATGAAGCCCAGTTTTATGGTTTTGCGTTTTGGCATAGAGGAAATAGGGCGTTTTTGAACGCTCGCTGAGACTTATGTTCAGTAGACCGCAGCGCCCTTCGATACAACCTTGTTCCTCGGTTTACTCAGGGTGCTGCGGTCTATTGCTGTTACAAAAAGAGCAGGATGATCTGAATGATAGGGCAAATCCCTAAATTCTGAAAATCCTGCTCTCGTAGATGGGCCAAACAGGGTCAATCAGTAAACCGCAATCGCACCCTTCGATACGACCTCGTTCCTCGGTCTACTCAGGATGCTGCGGTCTACTGTCAATAGGTGAGGCGAGTAGGGCTTACGCCGCCACCGGCTCCTCAATCCCCTGCGTAATCGTCTCGAAGACAATCGAGCCTTCGTGGAAATCGACGCGGATGGTGTCCCCATCCTGGAACTCCCCTTCCAGCAGCTTCATAGCCAGCGGATCCTGTAGATGGCGCTGGATGACCCGCTTGAGGGGACGCGCCCCAAAGGTGGGGTCGAAGCCGATCTCGGCCAGATGCCGCTTGGCCGCCTCGCTCAATTCCAGACCGATCTTCCGCTCGGCCAGCAGCTTCCGCAGATAGCCCAACTGAATGTCAACGATATGGACCAGGTCCTCCCGCGACAGGGCGTGGAAGGTGATGATCTCATCGACCCGGTTCAGGAACTCCGGGCGGAAATGGTGGCGCATGGCCTTCATGACTTCGGCTTCCGCCGCCTCGGCTCCCAATTCCATAATGTAATGGCTGCCGATGTTGCTGGTCATAATGACCACCGTATTCTTGAAGTTGACCGTGCGCCCCTGCCCGTCGGTCAGGCGACCATCGTCCAGCAGTTGCAGCAGGACGTTGAACACCTCGGCGTGGGCCTTCTCGATCTCGTCGAACAGCACCACACTGTAAGGCCGGCGGCGGACGGCCTCCGTCAACTGCCCGCCCTCGTCATAGCCGACGTAGCCGGGCGGCGCGCCGACCAGGCGGCTGACCGTGTGTCGCTCCTGGTATTCGCTCATGTCGATGCGGACCATATTGCTCTCATCATCAAACATAAACTCGGCCAGAGCGCGGGCCAGTTCGGTCTTCCCGACGCCGGTCGGCCCCAGGAAGATGAAGCTACCGATGGGCCGGTTTGGGTCTTGCAGCCCGGCCCGGCTGCGGCGGACGGCGTTGGCCACGGCCCGGATCGCCTGATCCTGCCCCACGACCCGCCGGTGGAGCCGATCTTCCATCTTGACCAGCTTCTCGACTTCTCCCTCCAGCAGCTTGCTGACGGGGATGCCGGTCCAACGGGCCACAATCTCGGCCACGTGTTCGGCATCGACCTCCTCTTGCAGCAGCGACCCCTGGGCCTGGAGCGCGGTCAGGTCGGCCTCTTGCGCCACCTGCTTGCTCTCCAACTCCCGCAGCGTGCCATATTTCAGGCGAGCTGCCGCCTCGAAGTCGGAGTTTCGCTCGGCCCGCTCCACCTCGTGGCGAGCCTGCTCGATCTGCTCCTTCGTTTCCCGCAGGGCGTGGATCAGCCGCTTCTCATTTTCCCACTGGGCGCTCAGGGCGCGGCTCTGCTCTTGCAGGTCGCTCAACTCCGCTTCCAGCGTCTTGAGCCGCTCCTTACTGGCCTTGTCCTTCTCCTTTTTGAGGGCTTCCCGCTCGATCTCCAACTGCATCACCTGCCGGTCCACCGCATCCAACTCAGTCGGCTTGCTGTCGATCTCTGTTCGCAGCCGGGCGGCGGCCTCGTCGATCAGGTCGATGGCCTTGTCCGGCAGGAAGCGGTCGGCGATGTAGCGATGGCTGAGCGTGGCGGCGGCGATGACCGCGCTATCCTGAATGCGGACGCCGTGATGGACTTCGTACCGCTCTTTCAGGCCGCGCAGGATGCTGATGGTGTCCTCGACACTCGGCTCATCGACCAGCACCGGCTGGAAGCGCCGCTCCAGGGCGGCATCCTTTTCGATGTGTTTGCGATACTCATCCAGGGTGGTCGCGCCGATGGCGTGCAGTTCACCCCGGGCCAGCATCGGCTTGAGCATATTGCCGGCGTCCATCGCCCCTTCTGCCGCGCCCGCCCCAACGACGGTGTGCAGCTCGTCGATGAAGAGGATGATGCGCCCCTCGCTGCCGGTCACTTCCTGCAAGACCGCCTTCAGCCGCTCCTCGAACTCACCCCGGAACTTGGCCCCGGCGATGAGCGACCCCATATCCAGGGCGATGATCTGCTTCTCTTTGAGCCCCTCCGGCACATCGCCGTTGACGATGCGCTGGGCCAACCCCTCGGCGATGGCCGTCTTACCCACGCCCGGCTCGCCAATGAGGACCGGGTTGTTTTTGGTGCGCCGGCTCAAGACCTGCACCACCCGCCGAATCTCCGTATCCCGGCCAATGACCGGGTCCAGCTTCCCCTTGCGGGCCAGGTCGGTCAGGTCGCGGCCATACTTTTGCAGGGCTTCGTAGGTGCTTTCCGGGTTCTGGCTGGTCACCCGCTGGTTGCCCCGAATCTGGGTCAGGGCTTGCAACACCTTATCACGGGTCAGGCCATACCGCTGGAGCAGGGCGGTGACGTTGCCTCCGGCTTCGGTCAGCTCCAGCAGCAGATGCTCGGTCGAGACGTACTCATCCTTCATCTTCTTGGCCGTCTTCTCGGCATCGTTCAGGACGTTTCTCAACGCCCGCGACATACCGGGCTGGGAGCCGCCATACACTTTGGCCGCGCTGCCCATCTCCGTGACCAGATTTTGGGCCAGCGCCTCCGGGTTGACCGCCAGATGGCGGGCAATCTGCGGCACCACGCCCCCTTCCTGGCTAATCAGAGCCAGCAGCAGGTGGGCCGGTGTTACTTCACTATGGTTATATTCTTCCGCTAGACGCTGCGCTGCAAACACAGCCTCTTGCGCTTTTTCGGTAAATTTGTTGATGTTCATTTATAAAAAAACCTCCTCAGGTATAATAATGTACCGTTATTGTACCCGACAGGTGTTAGATTTGTGCTAGAGGTTTATTAGAGGGGTGTTATAGGGGAGTGAGGGGACACATTGTCCCCTCCAAAACCACATCTACCGGGGCAGGCGATGGGGAATACGGCTAAAGTCGGGATGATCCCCGGCGTGGTCATAGCGATGCTGCCACACGATCTGCTCACCGTGAACCAGGAAGACACCCGGCATCAGCCAGGGATCGCCGACCGGTTTGCCGACGTTGTTCCCCTTGAGCGTCGAGGTTAGCCCCTTGGCCAACACTTGCGGTCCAAACATTTCCCGCAGACCGCCCCGCTTCAAGCCAAAGGCGTCATAAAATTTTTTGGATGTATCGGAGACTGCCCGAGCCTCCGGCCACATTTGGTCGAAAAAGCTGCGCCCGTCGGCCACGGTTCCCTGGTGGAAGAAAAGGATGGGCGGATAGTCGGGATCGTGGCTGGCGATGTGGCGCAAATCTTTGACCGTTTCGCGGCAGAACAGTCAGCCAAAGTGGCGCAGAAAAACGAGCAGCGTTGCCCCCGCGCCGAGTTGCTCCCGGAGCGAGCCGGGACGGAGGTTGACGCCCTCGACGGCGGTGTTGAGCAGGGTGGAATCGATTTTTGTCATCATTATCAGCCTTTCGCTTGTTTGTAAGCCGCTAACGTTCGTTCGCGGGCTTGAAAGTGATCGATCATCGGTTCGGGGTAATCCTGACCGATGGTGCAACCGGTACGACGCTGCTCGGCGGCGGACATCTTGACCGGTTCATGAATGTATTTAGTCGGCACATCGGCCAATTCGGGAACCCAGCGACGGATGAAGGCCCCGTCCGGGTCATGCTTCTTGCTTTGCAGGGTGGGGTTGAAGATGCGGAAGTAGGGGGCGGCATCAGTTCCGGTGCCGGCTGTCCATTGCCAGCCGCCGTTGTTGGCCGCCGGGTCGCCATCGACGAGATGTTGCATAAACCAGCGCTCCCCTTTGCGCCAGTCGATCAACAGATCCTTGACCAAAAACGACGCCACAATCATCCGCGCCCGGTTGTGCATCCAGCCGCTCTGCTTCAGTTGGCGCATGGCCGCATCGACGATAGGATAGCCGGTTCTACCCTCACACCAGGCCGTGAACGCCGCTTCATCTTCGTTCCAGGCGATATCGTCATAATCGGCGCGGAAATTTTTTTCGCGGACGTGGGGAAAGTGGTGCAGAATGGCCACGTAAAATTCGCGCCAGATCAGCTCATTCAACCAGGTTTCGGCCCCTTTACGGGCCGCTTTGTCAGGGGCATTGGCTCTGGCTTGCAGGGCGGCCACGACCGCTTGCCGGGCTGACAGCAGGCCAAAGCGGAAGTAGGGGGATAGCTGCGATGTGCCCTCCAGGTCGGGCCGGTTTCGCTGCTCAGCGTAGGCGTGAATCGGGGCCTCCTCACCCTCGGTGAAAGTTCGCAGCCGGCGCCCGGCCTCGGCCTCACCGGGCGGAAAGGGAACGCTGTCCGGCAACTGCGGCTCGGCGGGAATCTCGTCCCCCTCGACATCGGCCGGCGTAGCGATATTTTCGGGTGACGGCAGGATGTCATCGGCGGCGGGGTGGGGCAGGGCTTTCCAGCTTTTGCTGTAGGGGGTGTAGACGATGTAGGGATCGCCGTCATCCTTGAGAATGGTAGCCGGAGAATGGACGGTCAGGCTCTCGACCAGGGTCAACGGCAGCGTCTCGGCCAGGGCTTCATCCCGCGTCTGGGCGTAGGGGGAGTAATCTTTCTCGGCGACGATGGCCTCGGCCCCGCTGCTGGCCAGCAACTTTTGCAAGACCTCCTCCGGTTGGCCCCGGCGGATGATGAGGCGGCTGTCCCGCTCTCGCAGCGCAGCATCGAGTTGACGCAAGCCGCCCAACAAAAATGCAAGCCGTTTTTCCCCAACGTAGGCGGAGTCTAGCAGATCAGGATCAAAAATGAAGAGGGGGATGACCTGTTCGGCTTGAGCCATCGCTTCAGCCAGCGCTTGATTATCGGTCAGCCGTAGATCACGGCGTATCCACCAAATTGCGGTACTCATCGACAGTGGCCCCCTTTCTAGGTCAACTCCAGCGTGCCTTTATGTCCGTTGTCATAGGCAGCGACCATCTCTTCGGCCACGACCTGAGGCGAGAGGGCATCTTTGGGCAGGTTGAGCGGCACGCGCTCCCAGAAGGGGGTCTTGACCGCGCCGGGACGGACGACCGTGACCCGCTTTTTACGCTCCTCTTTGCCCAGCGCCTCGGCGAAGGCTTCCAGACCGGCTTTGGCGGCGGCATAGGCCCCCAGCCCCGGCAGCCGCAGTCGCTCGCTGATGGCCCCGACGTACATCAGATGGGCCTCCTCCGCCAGCAGGGGCAGGCTGTAATGGGTAGCGATGAAGGCCCCGCTCAAGTTGGCATCCAGAATGCGTCGCCACGCATCCGGCGATAATTCGGCAGTTTTAGCCGAAGCGATGTCCCCGGCGGCGTAGATCCACAGGTCGATGGTCTCGACGACCTGGCTGGCCGCGGAGACCGCCATCTGCACTTCGTAAGGAGCGCCGGTGTTGGCGTCGAACAGGTGGGGGGTCAAATTATCCAGCGTGGTTGGCTGGTGGGTAACGGCCAGGACCGTCCAATCGTTGTGGCTCAGGTGGGCGACCAACGCTTTGCCAATACCGCCTCCGGCCCCCCAAATCATTACGTTTTTCATAACGTTATCCTTTGCTGAGTAAGTAAGGTTAATATAGGGGATGGTTCAGAATAAGTTGACACTTTTTCTACCCGCCAGGTTGAGCAACGTCACGCCGTAAAACGAAAAACGTGAAACGTAAGCGGTTATTTTGTCAAAATCATTACGTTTTGCGCCTTACGTTTTACGACGTTGTCAACCAAATTTCTTGGGGATATGAACCGTCCCTAGTGTAGTTATGAATATAGCAGGGACAAGGCCGGTTGTCAAGGTATTGTACAGATTTTTTCCGGTTTTGAGTGCTTTTATAACGAACTGTGGATGATCGTCTCCGGGCGGAAGGCGGCCCAGGAGAACCAGAAATGGTCGGCGTGGATGATGGGCGTCAACGTTTCGCCATCCAGCGGCCCGGCGATGGCTTCGCCGAGGATGTTCCAGGTGCTGCCGGTCTGCTCATCGACGAACACCTCACCCTCGGTGCGGAAGGTCAACCCCTGCCCGTCGAGATTTCGGTCGAAGACGCCGGTCGCCCCCACATCTTTGGCCTCGGCGATGACGCGAGCGCCCAGGGCGCTGCTCGTGCCCGGCTTGTGGAAGACAGCCAGCTCAACCCCGGCCCGGTTGTCGTTGATAACCCCGGCCTCGGCCAGAACGTCCAGCGGATAGGCAATATCGATGGCTTCGTCGATGTTTAGGCGGGGATCATCGGCCAGAGAAACGGTGACCACGCGGGCCATCGCCGGCAGCCGGCCATCGATGGGTCCGTCGAACAGGAAGGGGCTTTGGTTGATGTCATCATAGCCGATGTAGGGATTTTGGCCGTAGTTGCGGCTGAAGCCGGTGTCGCGGGAGAGGATCAAGCCCTGCGGATGGGCCTCGCGGAAATCGGCAAAGCTGATGAGGCTGGAGGGCACAAATTCCAACTTCTCCCCGGCCAGGTCGCCAACGATGCCTTCGCCGGTGAATTGCTGCCACAGCGTCTCCGTGGTGCGATCATACATCACCAGGTCGGCGTTGCGGAGCAGGCCGGAAGCGCCGAATTCAAAAGTTTGGCCCTCGAAGCGGCGATCAAACGTGATGGCCGCGTTGCAGAGGGGGCAGAAGGTGACGGCCACCGGCAGGTCGCCGACGGTGTCGTTGACGATCTCGTGCCAGGTCAGAATTTGCAGCGGATAGGCCCGGGCATCGCCGTTGATCTCCAGAGCCATGACCGGCTCTTTGTCGGCCAGCCAGGCGGTAGCCGCCTCCGGGCTGACAAAGGTCGGCGCGTCGATGGTGGGGATGCCGTCACGGGGCGGCCCGCCGGACAACAGTTCGTTGTACTCAATGGTGCGCCGGTTCCAGTTGGTCTCCCAGCCGCTTGTCGCGCTGCGGAGGCGACCGGACCGGTTATCGTCGGTAAATATCATCACGCCTCTCTCGTTGGTGATCGTCTCAGCCTCGGTGAGGGGCGCAGCGGCCCCATCGCCGGCGGCTAAAATTGGGTTATTGTCGAAAAAGGTGGTTAGGCTCAGGGCAATCCCGGCCAGAAAGATCAGACCGGTGATTACCCATAACAGTCGTTGCTCAGGAATGAGAATTAATTAATGTCTCTATTTCACCGGGAGATTGGAGATTAGAGATTTGGAGATTCGGGCCAATAATCTCTTAATCTCCCCATCTCTAATCTCCGAGATTTGTGCAATTGAGGAA
>CAZWZZ010000190.1:5895-9313 GCA_964638395.1 uncultured Caldilineaceae bacterium | reverse complement strand
TATGAGAAGGTTAGATTTTCCTAAAATTACCCATAATTAGCTCTTGACGAAACGACACCTTTTGATTACCATGAAGCAACGACGTTGACCACACTCACTCAAGTCTTAGCCGTGACGCCGAGATTCTTCTGTAAATCTTAGAGGTTTTTTGCGAGACTTTTAAGATTTGCCGACGAAACTTTAGGGGCAGACGGTTGTTTAACCTCAATTATTAGTTATCTTTACAATTTAGACTCTACGTTTGCTCCAAACGACGGCAATTTGTTTCTTAACAGCTTTTCACCCAAAAGTATTCACTGGCGGGGTTTGAAAATTAGAGAAACCTTGCTAAAATAACGTGTGAATGGAACATTCGCAGAGTTTAACGAACTTAATCAATACATTCCACTCCCCTACTTCTCCACAAAATTTCCCTTGGAGCGCGGCTTTGCATGATGAGGCAGAGCTACCGCACCGGTATGTCTGGTCGTCAGCTAACCAAAGACCCCATGCAAACACGGCCGGTTCCATCCCCGGGATAATCTGTCACAATATTGTTATTAACGATCAAGATTTGTATCGTCCGTCTGCCCCACCACTGTTGTCCCGTCTACAGGTTGGGGAAAGGCTGCTGGTTGAGGCGATACAACACCTAGAGTAACTGCAAGCGAGGCAGAAGGAGATGAACAATGGCAGTTAAAGATGGAGCGTCCTTAATTAGTTTGGTCGCTGAAAAGCAGGACCAAAAGCGGTTTCAGGAATTGAACTGGAGCGGTACGTTTCAAGATTATCTGAACCTTGTCAGCGCCAACCCCCGCGTGACACGCAACGCTTTTCAGCGTATTTATGATATGATTATCGGCTACGGCACCGATGAGTTTATCGATGCCAAGAAAAAGCTGGTCAGCTATAATTTTTTCAGCGATCTCAGCTTCGATAGCGAAGATGCTATTTTTGGCCTGGAAATTCCGCTGATGCGGCTGGTCAATTTCTTCAAAGCGGCGGCCAAAGGGTACGGCACCGAAAAGCGGGTGTTGCTGCTGCACGGGCCGGTCGGCTCGTCAAAGAGTACGATTGTGCGCCGCCTGAAACGGGGCCTGGAGCATTACAGCCGCACCGACGAAGGCGCAGTCTACGCTTTCGATTGGTTCCTGGGCGACCTGCCCGACGAAATGCCCGCCGACTTCTATAAAATTGGCGCGGTCAAAAATGGCGCGGAAAAATATGAGTGGGAGCCGTCGCCGATGAATGAAGAACCGCTGCTGCTGATACCGCCGGATGTGCGGGAGCGATTTGTCGAGTCTTTCAACGAAGGCCGACCCGCCGAGGAGCAGATCAGCATCAAGGGTGATCTGTGCCCGCCCAGCCGCTACTACTACCGGGAGCTAATGCGCCGCTACGATGGCGACTGGAAGCAGATGATCCGCCACGTCCGGGTTCGCCGCCTGGTTTTCAGCGAGCAGGACCGGATCGGCATCGGCACCTTCCAGCCGAAGGATGAGAAAAACCAGGATTCGACCGAGCTAACCGGCGACATCAACTATCGCAAAATCGCCATCTACGGCAGCGACAGCGACCCCCGCGCTTTCAACTTCGACGGCGAATTCAATATCGCTAACCGGGGCATGATCGAATTCATCGAAATGCTCAAGCTGGATGTCGCTTTCCTGTATGATTTACTGGGGGCCAGCCAGGAACACAAGATCAAATCGAAGAAATTCGCTCAGACCGACATCGACGAGGTCATCATCGGCCACACCAACGAGCCGGAGTATCGCCGCCTGGAGAACAACGAATTTATGGAGGCGCTGAAAGACCGGACGGTACGCATCGACGTGCCCTACATCACCAAGTTGAAGGATGAGATTCAGATTTATGAGCGGGATTTCAACCGTAAGAAGGTCTTGGTTCACATCGCCCCCCACACGCTGGAGATGGCGGCCATGTGGGCTGTGCTGACTCGGCTGGAGGAGCCGAAGAAGGCCAACCTGACCCTGTTGCAAAAGATGAAGCTGTATGACGGCAAAACGCTGCCCGGCTTCACCGATGACAACATCAAAGAGTTGCGAAAAGGGGCCATCCGGGAAGGGATGGAGGGCATCAGCCCCCGCTACGTCCAGGACAAAATCAGCAATACTTTGGTTAACTATCAAGAGGATGGCTACATCAACCCCTTTATGGTCCTGAATGAGCTTGACTCCGGTCTTAAGAATCACCCGCTCATCAACAGTGAGGATGAGAAAAAACATTACCGGGAGTTGCTATCGTTGGTCAAGGATGAGTACACCGAAATCGTCAAAAACGAAGTGCAGCGGGCCATCAGCGCCGACGAAGAGGCCATCACCCGGCTCTGCTCCAACTACATCGACAACGTCAAAGCCTACACTCAGCGGGAGCGGGTGGTCAACAAATTCACCGGCCAGTCGGAAGAGCCGGATGAGCGGTTGATGCGGAGCATCGAGAAGAAGATCGACATTCCCGAAAGCCGTAAGGATGATTTCCGCCGGGAGATTATGAACTACATCGGCGCGTTGGCCATCGAGGGCAAAACCTTCGATTACAAGACCAACGCCCGCTTGCACAAAGCTCTCGAACTGAAACTGTTTGAGGATCAGAAGGATAGCATCAAGCTCACCTCGCTGGTCAGCCAGGTGGTGGACAAGGACACGCAGGAGAAGATCGACGTGGTCAAGGCCCGGCTGATTAAAGATTTTGGTTATAACGAGCAGAGCGCGACGGATGTGCTGAATTACGTAGCCAGCATCTTTGCGCGGGGGGATGCCGAAGAGTAGATTATGCAGAAAATTCAACGAGATGTCGGACGCTTCCGCCGCATTGTGCGGGGGCAAATCAAGAAAAATCTGCGCAAATATATGTCTCAGGGTGAGATGATTGGGCGGCAGGGGAAACGGTATGTTAGTATTCCCCTGCCCCAGATCGACATCCCCCGCTTCCGCTACGGGCCGAAGGAGGCCGGTGGCGTGGGGCAGGGCGAGGGCGACGTCGGCGACCCGATTGGCCGGGGCGAGCCACAGCCGGGATCGGGCGAGGCGGGCAACGAGCCGGGCAAGCACATCGTGGAGGTGGATGTGAGCCTGGAGGAGTTGGCCGAGATTATGGCCGAGGAGCTGGAGTTGCCCAACATCGAGCCGAAGGGCAAGAAGAACATCGTCGCCGAGAAGAGCAAATACAGCCGTATCCGGCGCGTCGGCCCCAACAGCCTGGTTCATTTCAAACGAACCTACAAAGAGGCCCTGCGCCGCCAGATCACCACCGGTGAGTATAACCCCAAAAATCCGGTCATCGTGCCCATCAAAGATGATATGCGCTACCGCTCCTGGAAAACGGAACTGAAGCCGGAGAGCAACGCCATCATCCTCTATATGATGGATGTCTCCGGCTCGATGGGCACGGAGCAGAAAGAGTTGGTGCGGATTAC